>CAKTSW010000148.1 GCA_934613165.1 uncultured Ellagibacter sp. | reverse complement strand
GCTCCGGCAGGTGGTCGGTTCAGAACCTCTACCTCATGGCGCGCACGTTCTTACGCCGCGTGAAGAACGCGACGATCCGCCGGGTCTCGGCCATGTCGTCCTCGGGGATATCCGCGGCCGACGAGATGGCCGAGATGCGCAAGATCCAGCTGATGGCGGGCGAGCACGTCGTCGCGAAGCTCGACGAGATGCTTTCCGACCCGGAGTGCGACATCCCGACCGAGCGCGTGAGCTCGCTTCTCGTCGAGTACCAGCGAAGCGTCGCCATGCTGTCGTCGGGCACCGAAACGCCGTCCGCCACCGCGATCATGCGCGCGAGCGACAAGGCCGACGACGTCAAGCGGCTGGGGCTCATGCTCGAACTGGAGCAGATCCAGTCGTTCTACGAAGACGGCAAGCTCACGCGCACGGCGGCGAAGCGCATGAGGGATTCCACCCAGCTCATGCTCATGGACGTCGACGACAACGTCTGATGCTGCTGCTGCAGGCGTCCTTGAAAAGCGCGCCTTACTGCTTGCGCGCCGAGATCGTGGTCATCTGAAGCGCCGTGCCGAAGATCTTGCCCGCGCCGTTTCTGCAGGCGAACTTCGCAGCCTCCACGTCGGCCACGACGCTTCCGGCGAGCGTTTCCACGCCCCACTCGAACAGGAACGGCGTCATGACGACGCTCGGCCCGACCATGCATACGGTGGCGTCTTTCGCCAGGTCGAGCAGGCGCGGCGCCGTCTTGTTGATGAGGGTCACGCCGGTGATGAAGGCGTAATCGGCCGTCGGCATGACATATTCGCAGGCAGGGTCGGGCGTGTCCCATTCGTCGCGGCAGGAGCGCTCGAGCACGGTGAGCTTGGCGTAGTCGGCGACGTTCTCGACGTGGGGGAAGTGCCCGACCACGACGACATGCGCCTCGCCGCCGGCGCGCTCGATGCGGGGGCGGTACGTTTCGAAGGCGTCTTTCTGCGACGAGCCGCCGCGCTCTCCGACTTCGGCGTCGTCGGCGGTGTCGTAGGCGGCGCCGAGCGGGTCGAGCAGCTCTTTGCGCGCGTACCATGCGTTCAAGGCGGCGATGCCGAGCGTCGCCTCTTCGAAGCACCACGACTTCGAAAGCTCTGCGACCTCGCGCAGGGGCTTCCCGCGCAAATCGCCCTTGTAGGTCCGTTTCGCGCCGTTGCGCGTCGTGAACGCCACGCCGCAGCCGCAGTCGGCCTCGACGTAGGACCAGTGGATGCCGAGGCAGTAGTCGCGGACGAACACGTCGTCGGGGATCTGCTCGATCAGGTGGTTGTAGAGCCTCCACGGCGATTCGCATCCGCCGTCGGTTCCGGGAAAGCGGATGGTGGGAGATGATGCCTTGGCGTTCATGGGCGATCCTTTCGCGCGTTTCGAATAAGTGTGTGAAAATCTCCTCAGGTCAGTATAGTGTGTACGCCGCGCTTCGCAAGATGCTTGCGTTTTGTGAAGCAGCTCCGATTCGTCGATTTGATGCGCATCGTGCGAGGCGAAGGGCGCTTTGGTACAATATCAGGTCGTTTACTGATGAATCCCCGAAGGGAAGATGAAGCCGAAATGCTCGTATCGAAGATCGAATTCGCCGAATCGAACGACTACCTGTCGGAGCGCATGAAGAAGGCGTACGCGTTTCTGCGCGACAACGACCTTGCGGCGCTTTCGTGCGGGCGCCATGACATCGACGGCGACGACGTGTACGCGAACGTCATGGAGTACGACACGCTTCCCGCCTCGGAAAAGAAGTTCGAGGCGCATAAGCGCTACTACGACGTGCAGTGCGTCGCGTCCGGCTTCGAGCGCGTCGAGGTTGCGCCGGTCGAAGGGCTCAAGGCTGCAACCGAATACGACGAAGCGGACGATTACGCGCTGTACGAAACGTCAGAAACGGTGACTTCCGTCGTGCTCCATGCGGGCGAGATAGCCGTTTTGCCCCCCGAAGATGCGCACAAGCCCGGTTGCCAGGCGGAGGGCGAGCCCGTGCACGTGAAGAAGGTCGTGGTGAAGGTCCGCGCATAGCGGCTTTCCGGAGGCGGCGGCGCGCAGCGCGAGGGAATGCTTGGGTTTCGAGCGGGGCTTCGATCGGTTTCCCGCTGATAGAATGATTGGTTTGGTTCCTATGAAACGAGAAGAGAAGACGATCGCGAAGAATCGTCGCGCTTTCCACGAATACGAGGTCGTCGAGACCTTCGAGGCCGGCGTGGAGCTCTCCGGCACCGAGGTGCGCTCGCTTCGCGAGAACAACTGCCAGCTGACCGACTGCTTCGCCTTGGTGCGCAACGGGGAGGTCTGGATGCACAACGTGCACATCACGCCGTTTTCGCACGGCAACATCTACAACCCCGACCCCGACCGCAAGCGCAAGCTGCTGCTCCATAAGAAGCAGATCCGCTATCTGCAGGAAAAGACGCGCGAGAAGGGCATGGCGCTCGTTCCGCTGAAGATGTACTTCAAGGAAAACGGCCTCGTGAAGGTGGAGCTCGCGATTTGCCGCGGCAAGAAGCTCTACGACAAGCGCGCGAGCATGAAGGAGCGCGATACCAAGCGAGAGATCGACCGCGCGCTGAAATCGCGTTCGCGCTAACGTTTCGCAAGTGAAAGGACACGCAATGGCCGCAGAAGAGCTTCTCGAAAACGACGACGCCGCGTCCGACGACGATGACGGCTACGAAGAGGTGGAGATCGAGTTCGACGAGGACGATATCGAGGCGTACATCGTCGACGATGACGACAACGAGATCGGCTTCATCATGCTCGACGAGGACGGCAATGAGGTGGAGTACTACTACACCGACGACGAAGCCGATGGGGAAGAAGGCGAGGACGAGGACAACCCCTACGACCTGGGCATCACGCGCGAAGGAGTTGCCGAAGCGACGAGCGACATGAACGACATCTACCGCGACGGGATCGCAATTGCGCGAGAGCTCAAGGACGCCTTGGGCGACATCCAAGAGGCACTCGACTTCTCCGACGTGCTCCCGAAGAAGAAAAAGTAGGGCGCGAGCAGAACCGCCTGAAAAGAGAAACGGCCGATCGGAAGGCGATTCCGGTCGGCCGTTTCTTGTGATGGGCGCGCTTTACAGCGAGTTCACCGCCGCGGTGAGGCGATGGCACGCCTCTTCGACGATCGATCGCGGGCAGGCGATGTTGAAGCGGATGAACCCTTCGCCTCCGGTACCGAAAATGGTACCCATATCGATCCAGAGACGCGCCTTGTTCTCGACGAGGTCGACCAACCCGGCGGCGTCGAGGCCGAGCGAGCGGCAGTCGACCCAGGGAAGGTACGTGCTTTCGAGCGGGGCGACCTTAAGTGCCGGCGCCTCGGACGCGAAGATGCTCCGCATCGCCTCGTAGTTGCCGGCGAGATAGCGCTTGAGCTCGGAAAGCCAGAGCGCTCCGAACGTGTAGCACGCCTCGGCGGCCGCAAGGCCGAGCGCGCTCGGCTCGTCGTAGCCCGTCTGCGCGATGGCCCGCTTGAACGCCGCCTTCAGCTTCGGGTCGGCGATGAAGATGTTCGAGATCTGCAGGCCCGCGATGTTGAACGTCTTGCTCGGGGACGTGCAGATGATCGAGCGGGCGAGCACGTCGTTCCCAAGCAGCGCGAGCGAGGTATGGGCATGCCCTGCCTGCGCGAAGTCGGCGTGGATCTCGTCCGACACGATGACGACGTCGTTTTCGAGGCAGATCTCGGCGATGCGCGAAAGCTCGTCTTTCGTCCAGGCGCGCCCGACGGGGTTCGCGGGGTTGCAGAGGATGAAGAGCTTGGGCGCCTTCTCGCGCACCGTCTTCTCGAAGGCGTCGAAATCGATGCGGTAGCGAAGCTCCCCGGTGCCGTCGAAAGAGCAGGAAAGCGGCGCCTCGACCACGATCCGGCCGTTGTCCTCGATGGTGTTCTTGAAGGGGTAGTACACGGGCGGTTGGATGAGGACGCCGTCGCCCTCGCTCGTGAACGCGCGCACGGCTGCCGAGAGGGCGAACACCACGCCCGGGGTGGTGACGAACCAGCTGCGCTCGGGGCGGAAGCCGTGATGCTCCGCGAACCAGCGCTGCACCGCCTCGTAGTAGGACGGTTTCGCCATGCTGTACCCGAAAATTCCCTCGTCGATGCGCGCACGGAGCGCGTCGAGGATTTCCGGCGGCATGCGGAAATCCATGTCGGCGACCCAAAGCGAGAGGTCGTCCTCCCGATGCCCGCGCGCCTTCGCTGCGTCGTATTTGAGGCAGCCGGTATGATGCCGGTCGATGACGGTGTCGAAATCGTAAGCCATGATTCTCCTTCGTGCTAGCAAAGCGCCTGTTCGAGGTCGCCGATGAGGTCGCAAGCCGATTCCAGCCCGACCGACAGGCGAAGCATCTTCCCGTCGATGCCCTTCGCGGCGAGCTCGCCCGCGTTGACGTCGGCGTGCGTCTGGGTGAGCGGGTAGGTGATGAGCGTCTCGGCGCCGCCGAGGCTTTCGGCGAAGCGGATCACCTTCACGCGCTCGAGTGCGCGTCGGGCGACGGCTTCGCTTTCCACGCTGAAGGTTATCATGCCGCCGAAGCCCGTTCCCTGGCGAAGGCAGAGGTCGCGTGCTGGATGGCTTTCGAGCCCCGGGTAGCTCACGGACGTGACGGCCGGCTGCTCGGTAAGCCATTTCGCGATCTCGAGCGCGTTTCGCTGGTGCTGTTCCATGCGCAAGGGCAGCGTCTTGATGCCGCGGGAAACGAGCCAGGAATCGAGCGGGGAGAGGCCCGACCCGATGGTTTTGATGAGGTAGCGAAGCTTTTCCGTCAGCTCGGGGCGCGCCGACGTCACGAACCCGCAGATGACGTCGTTGTGGCCGCAGAGGTACTTCGTCCCGCTCTCCACGACGAGGTCGGCGCCGAGCGC
>CAKTSW010000147.1 GCA_934613165.1 uncultured Ellagibacter sp. | reverse complement strand
TACGTGCTCGTTCCCGACGAAGACGCCAAGCCTGTTCGCAAGGAAATCCACTGCGAGCACATCGTGACGCTGGTCGGACAGCACAGCTACTACCTGTACGATTCCGACCTCATGACGCAGAGCTATGCGCATTGGGCCTTTCTGGCGGCGGAGGACAACCCGCTCGCGACGTTCGTTGACTGCGTGCGCGAGGAAGGGCGCGTGTACCCACGTCCGCTCTCCGCGTCCGACCTGGCCAACGAGCCGTTCCGCATGAGCGCGAGCAAGGTCGAACAGACGTGGGGCGAGCTCATCGAATCGGGCGACTATCCCGACATCGAGCGCTGCGAGGCGTCGAACGGCGACGTGTACTTCTTCTCGACGCTGTACATGACGCGCGTGCTGGCGGAGTCGCTCGCCGAATACGAGTCGGTCGAACGCAAGGCGAACGTATAGCGCGGAGTAATGGTGGAGGGCGTTTGATGCGCCCTCCACCATTTTCGCTCTATGTGGCGTCGGCGCATTTTCTTGTTGCTTTTCGGGCTGGATGCAGCCTTGCTGCGGGTTTCGGCCGGCAACGCGAGCCGAAAAGCAGGTTATCAGAACAAAATAGAGGGTCGGTCGGCCGAAGAGGGCTCTCGAGCGCTTTCGGGAGACGCTCGTCCAGAAGCTGAAACGCGAGCATGCGGCAAACATGCCGGTGGGCGTATGCGCAGTCGAGCGTTACTTGAAGATCACCCACTTGCACAGGCAGAATCCCCAGATGCCCTGCATGGCCATGGTTATGAACTTGCCGATCGTTTGCGGCAGGCCGAAGGCCGCCGATGTCGCTCCGATGAACCAGGTTCCGAACAGGAAGTTCCATGCATAGAGCGCGACGAACAACGCGACGCTGCGCCAGAAATTGGTCGATGCCTTAAAGGTGGCGTTGCGATTCATGAGGAAGTTGAACGTGCCCGAGCACGCCACTGCGATGCCATTCGCCACGCCCGTCGCGATTCCAACCGCTTGCATGACGGCGAACACGCCGAACTCGATGAACGTCTGGGCGATGGAAACGCCATAGTACGTCATGGCCTGGCGAAGAAATCCGCCCGCCTTCGATGGCTTCTCAGCTGCTGCCTGCTCCTGCACGATGCTCACTCCGCTAAGTCCGCTACGTCTTTGCCGGGTATCCATTGTAGGCATGCGGCTGAGCCTATCTTTCCTGCGGCGTCGATGCCACGAAATCTTCTTCTCGCTTGGGTTCGAAAGGCGCTTGAGACGCAGCGAAATAAAAAAGTTGTCATTTGCGCAGGTTTCGTCTGCGGGTCTTGCCGTACGGTCCTCGTGTTTCGGTAAAAGTTCAGGTCGCGAATTGTCGGGTCGGGAGGCGTCACCGCCCGGCATAGAAAACCTGCGCAAATGACAACTTTTTTATTAGGAGGGCCAGGCGAGGTTTCAAGAAAAATCAAAAGCCCCTGGGAACCTTTTGCGCGTTTGCGGTTGGGCCCCAGGGGCTTTTGTGAAGGGAGGGCGGGGAATTCGTGGTTCAAGCTCTTCACGGCTTTCAGCTCACATTCCCCATTGCGTTCGAAGCCATGCAGGTGGGCGGTTCCCGCGAAACCGCCCACCATATGTTGCACGTCGTGTTACGGCAGCAGGTTCAGGCTCTTCAGGTCGTCCTCGACGTCGCTCATGCCGTAGTACTCGAGGCAGTCGGCCGTCGGGCAGCCAAACTCGCTGTCCCAACCGAACTTCTCGTACAGCATCGTGAGGCCCTTCTGGAAGTCTTCCTTCTCCATCTTGTCGGTGCCTTCGGTGAAGGGCTGCTTGTCCGGGTCCTTCGTGAACGGCCACTGGGTCATGACGTCATGGACCTTGCGGAAGTCGTTGCAGCCCATCTTGCCGTCGGTGCCGACCATGCCGCGGGCGGTGTTGGCGCGCTGCAGCGTGATGATCTTCGCGGCGCGCTTGTACAGCTCGTCGGTGGTGATGTCCTCGCCGGTGACGGCCTTGTAGAACTTCGCTTCAAGGTCGAGGTCGCCGCGGTAGTTGCGGTCCTTCGAGGGGCTCTGGGCCATCGGCCACACCCAGTTGCACAGGGTGAGGGAGTCATGCAGGACGTCGGTGACGATGGACCACCAGCAGAAGTTCGCCTTGTGCTCGTTCATCGGCGTGTAGTTCTTCTCGGCGTCGAGCGCGTCCTCGCCGCCCCACAGCTCGGCAGCGATTTGCTGCTTCAGCTCGTGCGGAAGGCCGCACTGCAGCATGTTCTGATGCGAGTGGATCATAGGATCGCGGTTGAAGATCATGTTCAGCAGACCGCCGACCTGGCCGTAAGACTCGATGGCGTGGTGCACCGGCCAGCCGCGGTAGTTGATGAGGCAGCTTGCCGTGGTGTCGAACCATTCCATGTCGTTCCAGCGCTTGCACCAAACGACCGGGCCGTGGCCGAGGTAGGACATCTCGTTGTCGTTCTTGGCGATGTGGGTGAGCAGCTCGACCATGATGGTCGGGTCGTTGTTCTCGAACTTCTTCCAGTCGAACATGGCGTACTCTTCGGCCGGCAGGTTCTTCTCGAAGATGCCCGCGGACACGCAGTGCGCGATGTCGCGGTAAATCTGCGCGTAGTTGCACCACAGGCCCAAATCGTCCATCGTGCCGCCGACCACCTGGTCCCAAATGAGGCCGTCTTCGGTGCTCGACTTGACGGAGGTGTGCGAGCCCAAGATCTTCGTCATGTAAACGCTGAACGGGAAGTTCGGCACGCAGGTGTTGCCCGTGATCTCGAATCCGCCGTGCTCCTTCGACGCGGGGACGCGCATGTCGGAGTAGCAGTGGATCGGGCAGCTGTGGCAGCCGTTCATCTTGATGGTGTACTTCTCGGCGTCGGGGCCTTCGTCCTTAGTGGTCTTCATGCAGCGGTAACCGACCGTGTTGATTTCGCCCGGCTTCGGCTCGCCCGTCTCGATCGGCTCGCCTTCGGCGTCTGCCCAGTACAGGCCCTTACGCGCGGTCCAACGGCTGCCCTTGTCGTAGTACTCGGCCCATTCCTGCTGGGTGGAAGGTACGACGTGGTTGTTGTTCGAGCCGACGATCTCGCGCAGCATGTAGTCGGACAGATCGGCGACGGCCTGCGGATCCTTCACGTTGACGGTGCCGTTGCCCTCGACGACGAGCGCCTTGAGCTTCTTGGAGCCCATGATGGTGCCGAGGCCCGCGCCGGCGGAGTGGTTGCGGGAGTTCATCATGCAGGCGTAGGGAAGAAGGTTCTCGCCCGCAGGGCCGATGGTCGCGACGCATGCCGTGACGCCCTCGAGGCGGTTCAGAACCTCGGTCGTGGCGCGGGTGCCCAAGCCCCACACCATCGAGCCGTCCTTGATTTCGACCTGATCGTTCTTGATGTGCAGGTACACCGGCTTGTCGGACTTGCCCTCGATGATGATGGCGTCGTAGCCCGCCATCTTGATCTTCGCGCCGAGCATGCCGCCGCAGTGCGCGTCGACGACCTGATGGTCGGTGGTGAATGTGGAAAGGAAGCTCACGGTGGTACGTCCCGCCAGGGGCACGCCACTTGCAGTCAAAGGACCCACGGCGTAGACGATCTTAGACTCTTCGCTCAAAGGATCGGTGCCGGGCGCGACCTCGTCGTAAACGATCTTGTTCGCCAGGCCCATGCCGCCGATGTATTCCTTATAAGGCTCGGTGGGTTCGGTCGTGATGGATCCTGTCGTGAGGTTCACGCGCAAAATCTTGCCGGCCCAGCCGTATGACTTCGTGTCAGCCATGTTTGCATCTCCAAATCTCTCGCTTATTGCGTGCGTTGCGTGACACGGCGCCGAGGCGACTTGGGGTTGCAGACGATTGCAGATCGCAGACGCTGCAATTACGTCGCGTGAAAGTATCGTTTCTGCGTCCCGTACCCCTATACCCTCTTTGGGGGTAATTGCGCGAAAACGCTGGTTAAACGGTATATCCCCTCCAAATGCCCCCCAAAAAGGGTACAGGCGCCCCCTCGCGCGAGGCGATACTTCGAACCGTTGCGTGACCGATTGAGGCCAAATGAAGAGGGGGAGCGTTCGGGGGGACGCGAAGACGGTGAATCGCCTTCGAACCGTGGAAGCGGGGCCCGCCCGATCGCTGCACGGATAGACTCACCAATATATGTGAGGGGGAGTACCAACAATGTCAGATACCACGAACAACGGCAGCGCTCCTGAAGAGAGCACGGCGAAAGTGGAAAACGAAGCTGGTGCCGCTGAGATCAAGCCCAAGCATCACCAGATGACCCGTCGCCAGGTTCTGGCCATGGCGGGCTGCGGCGTTGCCGGCCTCGTCGTCGGCGGCGTGCTGGCGTCCTGGGGCGTCACCACGTCGTCCATCGCGTCGGGCCGTATCGACATCCGCCATACCGCAACCAAGATGATCGTCACCGATCGCGCCCGTTGCTCCGGATGCCAGCGTTGCGAGATGATGTGCACGCTCAAGAACGACAAGCGCGTCTGCCAGAACATCGCGCGTGTGCGCGTGTGGGACAACTACTACTGGGGCACGAGCCCGGACACCGGCGAAGGTTCCTTCGGCGACGGCAACCCGGGTGCATGCGAGTTCACCGTCGAGCACTGCAAGCAGTGCGCCGACGCGTGGTGCATGAAGTATTGCCCGGTCCACGCCATCAAGCCCGACGAGAAGACCGGCGCTCGCACGGTCGACCCGAAGGTGTGCATCGGCTGCGGCATGTGCGCTCAGGCCTGCCCGTGGAACATGCCGCGCATCGACACCGAAACCGGCGTGTCGACCAAGTGTATTTCCTGCGGTCGTTGCGCCGAGCAGTGCCCGAACGGTGCAATTCAGTTCATCGACTGGGAAGATATCGCGCAGAAGTGCATCGACATGGGCGTCGTTCGCACGACCACGCTCGTCTCTGCGTAAGTGCGGATCTCCCTCTGATCGAATGCGGCGCG
>CAKTSW010000146.1 GCA_934613165.1 uncultured Ellagibacter sp. | reverse complement strand
CCCGCAACCGCGAGCAGGAACGAGCCCAAGTGCAGGCCGGCACCCGCGAGGTTGCCCGCCGCGAGCTCGATGCCGACGTTGAACATGTTGTAGCCGCCGACCGTGATCATGACGGAGAAGCCCTCGCCGGAGAAGTTGGCGAGCGCGCCGGAGATGCCGAAGGGCGCGAGAATCGCGCCCAACATCCATGCCGTCATCAGGATGTGGAGCGGGGTGACCTTCTTGGTGACCTTCTTCAGGCACACGAACAGGATCTGGAAGAACGCGGCGAGCAGACCGCCCACCAGGAACGCGAACACGAACAGCATGCCGCCCTCGGTCTTGGCGACGCCGAGGTTGTTGTTGAACCCGACCGCGCCGCAAATCCAGCCGATCACGATGCAAATCGCGGCGAAGAGCACGTTGAACCACACGACGAACCACACGCAGTTCCAGATGCACTTGCCCATCTTCTCGTTGTTCTTCGTCCAGGGGCCCACGGCCTTCATGCCGACCGCCATGGCGAAACCGGAGAACGGGAGCAAGGCGCCGAACGTCGCCCACTCCTCGACGTACTGATAGCACGCAAGACCGCCGAGGATGCAGCCGATCACGCCCATCGAGATAAGGGTCGCACCGCCCATGAAGAACGACATCGGCGTGCCGACCAGAACGGTCTGCCAGAACGTGAGGATCGCCTGGGCGATAAGGGCGAACGTGCCGCCCACGAGGAAACTGTAGATAACTGTTTTGTACGGTTTCATAACCATCCCCTTCGCATTCGCTGTATCTGCTGTTATCTTCACGTGTTCCATGAGGAAACGCGCGCTTTCCCTCAAAAGCGCGCACCACGAGAACATTAGAGTATCGAAAGGAAGCGTCAACCCCTCATACCCGAGGTTTGAATAACCAGGTTGAGAAGGGGGAAACGGCGCATCCTCCCCAGCTTGAAGGGCGCAAACGCGAAGCTTTGCGCGAACCCTTGCCCACGACGGGCACAGGGCTCGCTCGAGCCTCGGCAGCGCCGCTTCGCTACAAAACGTCCGAGATCGCCTTGATGACCGAATCGGACGTGATCGGCTTTGCCAGGTGCGCGTTCATTCCGGCCTCGAAGCACTTCTTCACGTCGTCTTGAAACGCATTGGCCGATACCGCAACGATGGCGACCGTCTGCGCATCCGGGCGATCAAGCGCGCGGATGGCCCGCGTGGCGGCAAGGCCGTCCATCACCGGCATCATGAGGTCCATCAGCACCAGGTCGAATTCCCCGACCGCACTTTCCTCGAACGCATCAAGCGCTTCGCGGCCGTTGCTCGTCCGAACGACGGCCGCGCCCTTGTCTTCGAGCAGCACCTGCACGATTTCCGCGTTCAGGTCGTTGTCCTCGGCCAGCAGGACCCGCACGCCGTCAAGGGCATTCGGAGCCGCCTGCGGCGCCGGCGCTTCCGAATCGGGCTCGTCGGCCACGTCGAACGGCAGCTCGATGACGAACTTGGTTCCAATACCTTCCTCGCTCGACACCTCGATGGTTCCGCCCATCGCCTCGATCAGGCTCTTCGCGATGGACATTCCCAGCCCGACGCCCTGGTAGACGCTCCTCGCGTCCACGCGTTCCTGGGTGAACGGCTCGAACAGCCGCTTCAGGTACTCGTCGCTCATGCCGATGCCCGTGTCGGAAATCGTCCACCGGTACACGACGCTCGATTCCGTTTCGCTCACGCATTCGAACAGCGTCGAGACGGCGCCGCCGGCCTTGTTGTATTTCACGCAGTTCGTGTAGACGTTCAGGAAGACCTGGCGCAGATGGACCGGGCTGCCGTACACGAACGGCCTCGCCGCTTGGCAGGAAGCGGGGTCGAGGATCAGGCGAACCTCCGATTCGGCGGCGCGGGACTCGATGATGGCGAGGACGTCTTTCGTGATCGTGCGCACGTCCATGACCTCGTGCGCCAAGGCGACGTTCCCGTTTTCCAGGTTGCTCGTTTGCAGCACGTCGTTGACGAGCGAGAGCAAGTGATCGGCCGAAACCAGCATCTTCCCGTGATTTTCCTTCACGAGCGACGTATCGTCGAGATGCGCCAGGTTCACCTGCAGAAGCCCGATGATGCCGTTGAGCGGCGTGCGGATATCGTGCGACATGTTGGCCAAAAAGCGGCTTTTCGCCTCGTTCGCCTCTTCGGCCCGGCGGGCGAGCTCGAACATCTCGGCCGCCCTCGCGCTTGCGGCGCGCGCCTCGTTCGCTCGCTTCCTCGCCCACGCCGCCATCAGCGCGAAGGCCGCCACGATCAACAGGATGCCCGCGCAGGCGAAGGGAACCGGGTGCGTCTTCACCAAGCTTGCAAGCGTGATGTCCTTGGCGCGATACGCCGTGTACGACCCCGCAAGATCCTCGATGAGGCTTGCCGGCATGGCGTATATCGACTTGGTCAGAACGCCGGAAAGCGCGCGGTCCACCTGCGGCGACAGCGCGATATAGAACTGGTAGGACGTATCGTCGAGCAGGGTGTACACAAGCGAGCCGCTGGCATCTTGGTTAACGTAAGCCTGGGCGGAATAGTAGTAAACGTAGGCGGCGTCGGCGCGGCCTTCCTTGACCGCCCGCATCGCCTCTTCGCGGCTGTCGCACACGAGCATGTCGACGTCTTCCACATATCCTTCGCCCACTGCCGCCGACTGAGGGATCACCGCCACCGTGTTCACCTCGCCGCTGAAATCCGCGCGCGTGACCTTTGCCATGCGCAGCGTGAGATAGGGCGCCGTCAGCGAAAAGCCCCTCTGCTCCGCGTCCTCCATCGAGTTGAGCCTGAGGTCGATGCACAGATCGGCCTCCCCGCTGCTTCTGCGCACCAGGTAGTCCTCGCGGGAATCGCAGGTCAGGAAGGTGTATGAGATTCCCGCGTGCGCCGCCAGGGCCTTGAAGTAGTCGACGATGATGCCTTTCACCTGCCCGTTTTCCACATATGAGTACGGGTAGCGCGTGGGGTCGCACAGCACGGTGAGCGCGGTGTCCTGGTCGCTGTATTGGTCGATGATGCTCTGCTCGAAGTCGGTGAAGCTCAGGTTGCGGGAGTCGTAGTTCTCGTAGTAGCGGTTGTGCAGTTCCGTCTGCCAGTCGCCCTCCACCGCGTTCATCTGATCGATGGCGTAGTTGATCTTGTCGAGCAGCTCGGTGTTTCCCTTGCGCACGATCGCGTAGAATTCGCTGGCGTCGAAGCTTTCCAGAACGCGTTCGCCCTGGGCTTGCCGCAAGGAGCTGGTGACGATGCCGTCGACCGCGCCGGATTGCAGCGCGGAAGCCATGCTATCCGTCGAGTCGAAATAGACCGCTTCGTAGGAGAACCCGTGGTCGGCGGCGAAATCGGCGAAGCTTTGGTTGCGGGTGTTGCCCCGCAAAAGCGCCACGCGCATGCCTTCGTAGGTTGCGTAGTCGTTCTTCACGATGGACGAATCGCCGGTGCGAACCGCCAAGACAGCGCTGTTCGTGCCGATGGGACGCGAGAAGTCGAACTTCTCTTCGCGCTCGGGCGTCTTCCGCGCCGACGTCAGAAGGTCGATCTCGCCGTTTTCCAGCATCTCCTGCATGTCGGCCCAGCTTTTGTCGTATCCGACGTACTGGTAGTCGACGTCGATGTAGCGGGCCGCCATCTGCAGGAAGTCGTAGCCGTACCCGCTTTTCGCGCCATCTTCGCTCATCATGTGGTACCCGTCGAAGGAGAAGAAACCGACGCGGATCGTTTCCCTTTGGTCGCGGTCGTACGAGGCGTAGGCGTTGGTGGGAGCAAGCCCCAAAAGAAGGGCCGCGAGCGCAACCGCGCTCGCAAAGAGGAATACGATTCGCCTGCCTTCGTGAACCACAGGATGCTCCTTTACGCTTCTTACCCACGACGACCCATAAGGTCGCTAAACGCAACTCGATTGGTCATTGTAAGCGAGAAGGCGGCACATTCGGCACGACGCCTCGCAATGTTTCCCCAAGCGAAGAAAATCCCCCCCCCCGAAGGGCATTCGGTAGAAGGCCCACCCCAAGGTCGCGAATTACTCGCCTTATCTATGTTCGCTCTCATTGGTTTCGAAACTAAAATAATTTTAAAGTTTTGAAACCGCTAAAGCAGATGCACTTTCGCGTCCGCTTCGTGGATTCCGGGAGATGAGCGTCCACTCGAGAAGATAGCCTCAGAGATCTGAGAGTCGCTAAAACAAAGGAGCGGGCAGGCACGCTTCCTGCGCGATATAATGGAGGCCTAAAGATTCGAGATTGAAAGGAGACGGCTGTATGCCCCCGTACAAACTCGAACAATTGCAGAAGAAGGTTCCAGAAATAATCGAGGACTATAACGCACGTGCGCCCCTCGACGAACGCATCACGAAAGCCTCGCTTTTCGGAAGCTATGCAGAAGGAACGGCAACAGCATCTTCCGACATCGACCTGCTCATTTCGTTCCAATCCGCAATTGTAAGCCTATTCACGCTCGCAAAGGTATTGCAGAAACTCGAAGACGACCTGCAGGCCGAAGTCGACGTTGTGCAGGATCCTCTCCCCAAAGGTTCACTCCTGGAAATCAAGGCGGTGATTCCGCTTTATGAGTCCGAGAGATGAGCGTTTACTCGAAAAAATAGCATCGGAGATCAGCTATCTAGAATCTTTGGTCGGCGGCATTTCCCTTGACGATTTTCTTGCCGACGAAACGACCGAGAGAGCAGCCGCGATGACGGCAATCAATATTGGGGAACTTGCAAAGCGACTGAGCGACGATTTCTACGCCGAGCATCCCACATCGGAATTGAGGATGGCGGCAAAAACCCGCGACGTGTACGCGCACGGATATTTCACCCTTTCGTTCGCGACCGTATATAAAACCGCAGTTGATGACTATCCACGGGTAAGAGAATGGATAGAAAGCGTATTGGATTAGAATTGCAAGCATTCAAGCGAGAGAAGGAGATGCTATGACC
>CAKTSW010000145.1 GCA_934613165.1 uncultured Ellagibacter sp. | reverse complement strand
TGCGGACGGTGTTCTGGGACACCCCGAGAGAGTCAGCCATCTGGGACACCGTGAACAGGTCGGGCGCGCCGATGGGGGTATCCGCCCTAACAACCTTCAGCATCGGCGACCTCCTTGAACAGCTCGGACGGGTCTCCCTCCCAGCCAAGGGCGTCGGCGATACGCTTGCCGCGATTGGGATAGGGTGGCTCCTTCCCCCTCTCGATACGGCTTATCGACGTTTGATTGACGCCAGCAAGCCTCGCGAGCTTCGCCTGGGAAATGCCCTTGCTTTTCCTTACCTCCGTAAAGACAAGCATCGTTCTCCTTTCTCTTAAGGTATTGACCTTATGAGGTCATATTCGTATTATAAAGGTGTAGTAACGATTATTATTTATTAACAGTTAGTAACGACTTATATAAATTAGCCGTTATATATCTTGGAGTTAGTTATGCCCATCGTTGCCATGAATGAAATAGTTGCCGTTGTCCGGGACGTCAAGAATGCCTCAACCTTCAATGCGAAGAAAGCTGTTGCCGAGTTGAGCAAGGTCAGGAACTGGGGGCAGATGGTCGATTTTATAGATAGCCACTGCGTAAACGAGCTTTTCGCTCTAGTCCGCGATGTATTCAGAGGGCGTCCTTACCTTGGTGCCACAGATCAGGACTTGATTCGAGAAATGCCCGGAAAAACCCTATCCGATACGCTTTCAAGACCCGATATGCCCGACTACCTTGACGGGGTAGATGAGCATTGGAATTTTTCCTGCCCTAGCGACTATCAGGGAAAAGGGTTCGGATTCCTCTCGGTATTCGACCTGCTTGCGATGCGCCATGTCATTTCCGGCGTTGTCCGAACCGGGGCCACGGCTCTCGGCTTCCCGCCGCCTGATGGTCTGTGCGCATTTTTATCGAAGGACGAGCTCCTGAACGATCCCTATATTTGCCCATGGTCATATGCGGAAGTCAGCACCTATGAACATATAGTTAAAATCGATTCACGCCTTTCCGGATGCTCGCATTGCGGGATGCTTGATGCCAGCGATTTTAATGAGGCAGAGACAGATACCAATGAGTATGCCCAATGGGGTGACACGTTCGTTTTCCATGAGTACATTTCAAAAAGCGATGCCGTCAAAATTGCCACGGGGCAAGTAACGGCTTGGTCAATCAACAATTATCAGCACAGTATGCTGCCAGAGTTATTCCCCTTCGCAATCTATGAGATGGGCAGCAGTATCGGTTTTGATCCGTCGAAGGGATTCTACCAAGAGCCCGTGTATTCTTTGCCGGCATGGGATAGCACGATGATAGACGCCCTAAAAGACGCCCTCCTATCTCAACGTGTCGCGCTCTGCGAGGTATGCCACGAACCGTTTATAGCCGAGCGCAAAGACAAGGTCCACGGCTGCTGCGGCAGCGCCTGTAGACAGAGAAAGTGGAAGCGCAAACATCTTAATTAAACCCATTCCCGCCCCTCGGGGCGGTGTGGATACAGCAGGCGGGACGAGCGACCGGAAGGAGGAAGGAACATGGCAAAAGGAGACGGGAACATAACCCAGCGGGGCCGCGGCACGTGGCGCGTGCGCATATCGGCGGGCTTCGACCCCGCAACGGGCAAGCGGAGATACGCAACGGTCACCGTGCACGGCACGAAGGCCGATGCCCGCAAGGCGCGCGACGGCCTGAGGGCCGAGGTCGACGGCGGTCTCAAGGTGGACGCCCAGCGCGTCACCCTGTCGGAGTTCGTGCCGATATGGGCCGACGCCAAGCGCACGTCGGGCAAAGTGTCGGAAGACACGCTCAAGGGCCAGCTGGCGACCCTCAAGCACGCCGAGGAATTGCTGGGGGACGTGCCGCTACGCAAGATCGACGCCCCATGGTCGAGGCCGTGTGCGCCAACGTGAGGGCGAAGGGCCTGAGCGGCACCACCGCCCACAAGGTGCACGCGCTGCTGAAAAGCGTTTTCAACAAGACATGCGACTACGGATACGCGACGCGCAACCCGTGCAACAAGGTGGAGGCCCCGAAGGTGAACGAGCCCGACAGGCGGTCGCTGACACCGCAGGAGGCTTCGCGCCTCCTCGCCCGGCTGGACGCGTCGGAGGAGGAAGCCTACCGGGAGCTTGCCGACAAGGAGCGGCGCATGCTCGACAAGGGCAAGGCTTTCGGGCGCTCGTACGTCAGGGGCGTGTCCTCGATGAGCCAGGCCATGGTCGTGCGCATCGGGCTCGCGACCGGGGCGCGGCTTAGCGAGGTGCTGGCGCTGCGGTGGTGCTGCGTGGACCTCGAATCCGGGCGCGTGCGCATATGCCGCACCCTCAAGAAGGACGGCACGCCCAAGGAGCCCAAGACGGCGGCGGGCACCCGCACGACCAGCATCGACAGCAAGACGGCGGGGCACCTGGCGCGGTGGAAGGCCCGGCAGGCGGCGGAGCTCGCGAAGTTCGGCGTCCACCAGACGGCAGAGACGCCCGTTTGCTGCTCGAGCACGGGCGGCTACGTGAACGCGTGCAACTTCGAGCACTGGTGGAAGCGGTTCCGGAAGAGCAACGGCTTCGACGGGCTGAGGTTCCACGAGCTGCGCCACACGCAGGCGACCCTGCTGCTCGGCAGCGGCGTTGACGTGAAGACCGTGCAGGCCCGCCTCGGGCACGCGGACGCCAGCATAACGCTCAACTGGTACGCGCACGCCATGCCGGGCAACGACGAGCAGGCGGCCGACCTGCTGGCGGCCATCATGGAGCATCCCGAGAAGGCGGCCAAGACAGCCTAGGGCGTCCGTTGTGACCATATCGTGACCAAAGACAAGCAACTGGCGCATCGATAAAAGAAAAAGGCCACCGAAACAAGCCGATGACCTGGGATAACATGGTGGGCCCACCCGGATTCGAACCGAGAACCAAAGGATTATGAGTCCCCTGCTCCACCGTTGAGCTACAGGCCCTTATGAAATGTATAAAAATACCCGCCTGAAGCGGGTATTTCGAGTTTCAAAATGGCTCCCCGGGTAGGATTCGAACCTACAACCCTCCGGTTAACAGCCGGATGCTCTGCCGTTGAGCTACCGAGGAATCTGCCAATCGCTTGCGTTCATTTCGAACGCGCAAGAAAGTATTATACGCATCTCTTGGAATGGTGCAAGACCTTATTTCAAGTTTTTATAAGCGACCCTTCGGAACCTCCGCTCGGTTAATTTGCAAGTTCATCCGAACGCTTAAGTTTCGTTCTCGGACTCGGCCGCACGCGTGCGGCCGAGTCCGAGAATTCCTTTCCAGAGGCGAGGGCCGAAGGCCCTCCCGAGAGAAAGGAAAGCCATGGGGAAGAAGAAGCAGAGGAGCTACCGCAGGCTGGACAAGGCCGACCGAATCGCGATCGAGAGGGGCCTGGACGGGCGCAAGCCGTGCAGGCAGACGGCGCGGGAGCTGGGCCGCTCGCCGTCGACGGCGGCCGGCGAGGCGGCGCGCAACCGGACGGTCGCCAAGGGCCCGGGCAAGGGCGAGAGGGCCCGGGGCGTGCCCGAGGACGCCTGCCCCAAGCTGCTGTCGTGGCCGCATTGCTGCAACGGGTGCAGGTACCGAAGGTGCCATTGCGGCAGGAGATGGCGCTGCGAGTACTCGGCGGCAAGGGCCCAGGCGCTCGCCGACGCCGAGCTGCGGGAATCCAGGACCGGGGTCGACCGCGACGAGGGCGAGTTCGAATACGCCATGGGGCTGATCAGGGCGGACGTGGCGCGCGGGCTGTCCCCGCAGCAGATCGCGCTCGCCAGGGCGGACGCGGTCAAGGCGTCGCCGTCGACCATACACAGGTGGATATCGCGCGGATACGCCGGCATGAGCAGCCCGGAGCTGCGCAGGAAGTGCGGCTACAGGCCCAGGTCGCGCGCCAAGCCGCCCAGGCAGACGGCGCACGGCGAGGCGCGCTCGTTCGCCGCGTTCATGGGGCTGCCCGAGGAGGAGCGCGCCGCCGCCTGCGAGATGGACACCGTCGAGGGGCTCAAGACCGACCGGCGGTGCCTGCTCACGCTGTACCTGAGGGCGTTCAGGTTCCAGCTCGCGCTGCCGATGCCCGACAAGGCCGCGGCGTCGGCGGAGTCGGCGCTCGACATGCTGGAGAAGGCCGCGCCGAAAGCCTTCGCGCGCCTGTTCGCCCTGATCCTGACCGACAACGGCGCCGAGTTCTCAGACTGCGAGGGCATCGAGCGCTCCGCGCTCGGCCCTGCGGCCAGGCGCCGCTCGGTGCACTACTGCGACGTGCGCCAGTCCCAGCAGAAGGGAGGCTGCGAGCGCAACCGCGTCGAGCTGCGCAAGATACTGCCCAAGGGACGCGGGATAAGCTTCGACCGGCTCACGGGGCGCGACTGCGCCGTGCTGATGTCGCAGCTCAACTCCGAGCCCAGGCCGTCCCTGGGCGGCATGTGCGCAATCGACATGCTGCTGGCGGCCCTGGGCGACGACGGCCGCGGGCTGCTGGACGCGCTGGGCGTCGAGAAGGTGCCGTACGGCGAGCTCGACATGACGTTCGGGGCCATCGAGGCGGCGCGCCGCAATCGCGGCGAGGGCCGCTCGTGCCGTAGCCAGCGCGCGGAAAGCCGAATAGGCAGGGCCCTCCAGCCCGTCCGGATGAGTCCGAAATCCGACCCGGGCGGGCCGGCGGAGCCGCGCCCGAAACCCAGCCGAACGGCCCGATTCGCCGTGGTTCGAACTGAACCGACCTGGGAAAACGAAGGACGGGCGCTTGCGCGCCCGTCCCGCTAACTGCGAAAACGTTGCTCATGCCGCGAGTGTCCGGCTAACAATGAAAATCAACCGGAACCTCCGCTCCCTTTCGTCGAATCAGCGCCCTTGCCCCTCCGGTCCCGTCGACAATCAGGCCTTCTCGTTCCCTCAATCGCTCCGGCCTTCAACCGCCTCCATCGCTTCAGGCATTTCGCACCCTGTTCCAAGCTCCCCCCAATCC
>CAKTSW010000144.1 GCA_934613165.1 uncultured Ellagibacter sp. | reverse complement strand
GTAAGGTAGCGCACGATCCAATTGGGCGTGAACAGCTGGGTCGCTGGAGCGATGGACTCGCGCTCGGCCTTCTTGCCTTTCTTGAAGCTGGCGAACACCTCGTCTTTGCGCTCGCTGACGTAGTACTGGTACATCCACCCTACGATTTCGACGCCCTCTCGCCAGTCCTCTTCGGGGATGGACGTTACGAGCTTCTCCACGACGCCGCCTTCGCGCAGGAGGCCGTCGGGAAGAAGAAGTTCCATGGACCCGCCGATTTTTTCGAAGATGGCGGGCATGCACGCGGCGAGCTCATCGCACTGCGCCAGGAAGATCGCCCTGAAAAGAGCCTCGTCGTCGCCGCGCTGAACGAGCTCGGCGACCTGCGTCTGGTCGAGCGCCTCGAGGGGCAGGTCCATCGCCTCAGCAAGCGCTTGGGGGCGAAAAGCACCATCTGCGCCCGAAAGCACGCGGACGTGGCTCGGTAACCTGTCGTTGAGCTCCATGAAGCGAATTGCCAAAAGCCGGTTGAACCAGGTGTAAGCCGCCCGTTCCACGAGCTCTCGGTATCCGCCATCGGCAGCAATGCGCAGCAGCTCCGCCCGCTGTTGGCGCTCGGCGGACATGAGCACGCGGCCGTCGATAGTATCGGCAGTACCGGGCAGGCTGTCTTTCTCCAGGATGCCGTACTTCATACAGCGCTTCTGCACATCGGAGATGAGCTCGCGGCGTGCCCAGATCGCAAAGTTCTTGATTGCGGTATCGTTCATCGTTCGCTCCTATTTGATCTTGGCGAGCAGGTCGCCGAACTTCGCGTAGTTGACCTTCACGCCGTCGTCGAGATCGATGGCGATCATCTGCTCTGCATAGTGCGCGACCTCCTGCTCGTAGTCGGAGGCTTCTTTGAGCTGATCTTGAAGTTTCTTTACGCGCTTTTGCAGGGCCATCCGCTGGCTTCCCGAGGCGGATTCGAGCTGGCTTTCGCAGAACTCGATCTGCGAGCGATAGCGCTGCTGCTGGGGGTGTATGTACTCGGTACGGATTCTTGCGATCATGTCAGGCGTGTAACGATGCATGTAAATCAGGCACTTGAAGCCGTTCTTCTTGCCTGAGTCGAACATCCAGTAGATGGGGCGCTTCTTGTAGATTTGGCAGTGGTCCTTAAAGAAGTCCTTCAGGAAGTACGAGCGGATGACGTCGCGTGCGGGCTTGCCCTCGCCGCCGAGCGCGTCGGCGATGTAGCGCAGATTCTGCTCCAGGGTCCCCTCGCCGTAGGCCGCCTTGACGAACGCGACCGTGTGGGCAACGATGTCGTCGTCGCCGAAGTAGTCGTCGTCCGTCACGGGGATTATCCCGTCGTCGTCGCAGGGGTACGTGGGGTCGGGGATGCGCGCAAGGTAATCGGCTTCGGTGGCGCCCTGGTCTGCGAGGATCAAGCCGTCCTTGTCAAGCGAATAGCGGCCCATCATGCAGCCGACCGCATAGCTGAGCAGGCTTTTTATCTCGCGTTGCAGATCAGCCTTGCGCACTGACACGTACTTGTCCTCAACCTCGATAGGGACTTCGCCCACCATGTCGTAGATCTCGGCGAAGATACGGTTGAGCTCCTCCTCATTCGCTTTGAGCCTGTTGAAGCGATCCTCGCACTCCTTTTCCCATGCGGCGTATTTGTCGGCTATCAGGGTTGCCATAGCTTGTCTCCTTTATCCCAGGCGGATGCTGTCGAAGCCTTCGAGCTCTTTGAGCAGGCGCGTCTTCAGCTGCGCCAGGTACTCGTCGATCTCTTCCTCGTTGTGAAGCGGCTTGACGGGAAGCACCGAACTGCGCTGCACGACCTTGGGCTTGGACGCGGGTTTTGTCGGCATGAGTGGCTCGACGGGGTCGCTCCCCGGTTTCGGCTTCGGGCGCTGCGCGTCCCTTACCGCCACGTCGATCTTGGTTAGCTGCGAGTTGCGCCATGCGTCGATCTGGGCACCGATCGCGTCGAGGCGCGAGCAGGTTTCCGCATCGTGGATGCTCGCACGCTTTTGAACACGAGATTCCCCTGCGTCGGCAACGATCACCGCGCAAGCGCCCGCCGCGGGCGCCCCTTCGGACTTGGCGTAGCTCTCGATCTCGCCATACGCCGAGTCGAGTCTGCCGAGCATATCGTCGCGCTTTGCGGCACACAGCTTCAAGTAGGACTTCATCGCCTTCTCGATTAGCCCACCGAGATCTTTGATTTTGCCATAGGGCTTTTCGGCTTCGGCGATTGCGCGTATGCCAGCAAGCGCCGATTGGACATCGACATCGCCCTCGACGTACGCCGACTCGCTCCTCATGGTGTCCAGCGTCTTGAGCGCCTTGTCGAACAGCTCTTTTTGGTTCGTATCGAAGAATCTCCTTACCTCGCCGAGGTCTTCCTCGTTGTCCATGATGTCTTCGCTCAGGTTGCGGAGCTCGCCCAGCAGGGCCTCGGGGTCGGCTTTTTGGCCGAGAACGGAGCTGGCGAGGTGGATGCCTTCTTCGATTGTCGTTCGACCAGGATAGGGCTTTGCCCCTCGGTACTTGGTGGCTAGCATATCCCGAAGAGTGCTGACGCGATCTTCGAGACAATCCTTGACCGCTTGGACGAGCCCATCCTCGTCCGCGGGCGGGTTGGCTGCGCTGTCGAGCTCCCTCAGAACCTCTTTGGCCTTCGAGACGAGCGCTGTCGGTATGCTTTTCCTTATGGCTATGGTTGCCTTGTCGATTTCGGATTGCTTTCTCAGGTACGCCGGCATTTTCGGGTCGCTTGCCGAAACGCGCGCCCCTCCGTAGGAGACCGTAGCTTGCTGCCTGTTTATGAGCTTCGCGGCAACCGAGGCAACATCTATCTCGCGCCAGCCGAACGGCTTGCCTTGGAAGTTGCGCTGCAGGTCACCAACTGTGGTTGCCTGGTGCAGCTGGCCGCGGGCCCGCAGATACGCGAGCATCGCCTCGGCAGCCCCTGCGTTACCGCCAAGTTCCCCATCGGAGTTCATTTGCAGGTTGCGACCCGCCAGAACGTCGCGCAGCTGGGCGTCGTTGTCGATGGGCGAGTCTATGAGGGTCGATTTCGTGAAGATCGCGCTGGCAAGCTTGTCGAGAACGCCCTCGATCTTCTGCTTGGCCGTGCCTGCCGGGATCTGCACCGATTGCCCCGCAACCGAGACGCGAGCATGAACGATGGCATCCTCGATGAGGCCCTCGGCTTCTTTACGATTTTGAACGGCCTCTTCCTGCTTGCGCTGAATGATGTTCTTCTTCGCCTGGGAGTCGTCGCTGCTGGCCTTGGTCTGGGCATATTTCTTGATTTTCGCGGCATTGTACAGGATGTTGTAGTAGTCGCTTTCCGTGTCGAGTACCAAAAGAGCCTGGCCCGGCGACTTCAAGTCGAGATCGCCGTCCGACGCCTCAGCAAGAGCGATATTCGCCAACGTGATGACGTTGAGCCTCATACCCTGCTGGGACTGGCCCACGATGGTGTCGTCGATGTAGCGATCGATCGGAAAGTCGTTCGCGCCCTTGCGGAATCGCTTGTCGGTGAAGATCTTGCTGAAAATGATCTTCTGGACCTCGTCGATGACGTTGGCGGGGTCTATCTTCTCGTCTTTGATCTCTCGCGCCACTTCCTGCTCGATGTCGGTCAGGAACGCATATCGGTCGCCCGTTCGCGCCACATAATTCTCTCGCACGAGACGGTCGAGACTTTCCTTCACAGCCTCCTTTTTCGCCTTCATGTCCGCATCGATGCGGTCTGCCATGAGGATGGCGATATTTCCGATGCACGGCTTGACGTCGTTGATGTAGTTGATCAGGTACAGCACCTTCAGCACGTCAATGTCCTGGGGCTGTATGGTGTAGTCCCTCTCGGCGGCGTCGCGGCAGCGCACGAACACCTGCTTGATGCCGTGGTCGAGCTCCTTCTCCAGCGTGTCGAAGAAGCGCCAAAAAGGGACCAAGCCGCTTTCGTCACCGCCCTCGACCGCCTGTGCGGCCTCCTGGTAGCTCGACAGCATGCTTCGCTCGCCGGTTGAGAGGCTCTTTCCCTGGTAACCGTGGCGGCGAATCTCTTTCAGCACGCCGGGCATGAGCTTGAACTGGTAGTCTACAAACGGGAAGCAGTCGACGAAGTCCTCTTCGCCGGGAAAGCCCTTGAGGTCGCTGCGGGAATCCTCGAAAGAGAACAGGTTCTTCAGAACCACGTCCTTGGTGGCATATTCGCCTTTCAGCAAAGCTGCGGCAGCTTGGTTCTTGTCGAGCACGCGCTTCTTGATGACTTCATCCACACTCGACGAGGAAAGCGACAGCCTAGTGGCGAAGCGGCCCTGAATCTTCGAGAAGTCCATGGACACGACGTTCATGAGCTCGTCGATGGCCTCTTGGCTTGTTACCACCATCCATACGCGGCCGCCACAGTTGTCGCAGAACTTCTCCATGAAGGTTTGAAGGTTAAGCATGCGGCTGGTGTCACCGTTGAGGTACTGGCCCATCTCGTCGATCATGAACAGCAGACGGAAGCGCTTACCGCACTCGGCCTCGCGCTTCTGAGCGTACTCGTTGATGTCGTCGACGAGCGCGGCAAAATCGACGAGCGCGGCATCGGAGCTGTCGGCCCAGTCGGTCACCGACTTGATGGACATGCCGCACGCCCTGTTGGCCGCCTCCGCGACCTCCTCACCGAACATGTCGTAGCTCTCTCGGTCGTCGACCCAGGGGGTGCCGGTGATGTCCTCGTAGGCAGAGCGGAACTCACTCGTCTTGCCTCGGTCGTCAATGAGCTTCTCGAAGCGGGCGAGCTTGTAGTCCATGCCGAAGAAGCCAAGGTGCTCGTAGAACACGCGTGCGATTGACCGAAGCACCGCGGTCTCCGAGGTTTCGCCCTCCTTGTAGCAGCCGCCCTTGTCGTCGATGTTGAACAGGATGGTCTCCGCACAGGCATCGGAGGCGCGCACGATGCTCGCG
>CAKTSW010000143.1 GCA_934613165.1 uncultured Ellagibacter sp. | reverse complement strand
AGCGCATATGAGGGGAAGATTTTGCGTGCTCACTCCTTCGGGTACGTCGCCCGTGCCACGGCTACTGACGCTGCGATGCAGCAGATGACGCATGCGATGGTGGCGCTGAACCCGAGGCCGTCGTTCACGACGCCCCATACGATGCAGGCGATGCCGATCCCGACGTCGTTCGCGAGCTGGAACAGGGCGTTCGCCGCGCCCCAGCGTTCGGGCGGGGTGTTCTTCACGGCGACGGACTGGTTGACGGGCATGGCGATGCCGATGCACACGCCGTAGAAGACGCCCGAGGCGTAGAACACGGCGTCGCGCACGGCCCCGGCGTCGGCGAGCGCGGTGTTGCAGCCAAGCAGCATGACGAACCCGGCGATGCCTGCCGCCGCTGCGCCGACGAGCAGCTTGAAGGGCGCGACGCGGTCCATGAGCGATGCGGCGCCGAGGCGGATCGCGACCATGCTTGCGGCCGACGCCGTGAAGAAGACGCCCGGGTTGCCCACGCCGATCGTCGTGCCGTAGAGCCCCACGAAGAAGATGGCGAACCCGAACGCCGGGGAGATGACGAGCAGCGGCAGGGCGCCGGCCATCGCGCGGCGCTCGAACACGCGGCTCGCGAGCGATTCCTTCGGCCCTTCTTCATACAGCAAGACGCTTTCTTCGGCATCTGAACTGCGGCTTTCCCGTTCTTGCGCTCGCTTGCGGTACGACGCTGAGGCCGGCAAGATTTCGGGGTGCTTCTCGTAGCGGCAAAGCAGGCAGAGCGAAAACCCCGCGACGCCGATGGCCGAAAGCCCCCAGAACAGGTTCTCCGCCGGGTCGGTCGACACGAGGAACAGCGCGAGTGCGGGGCCCACGGTCATGGCAAGCGCCTGGCCGAGGCCGTAGTAGCCGATGCCCTCGCCGAGGCGGGTTGCCGGCAGCACGTCGGCGGCCGCGGTGCCCGACGCCGTGGTAACGGCCGAGAACCCGATGCCTTGCAGCACGCGGAACATGACGAATGGCACGGTCTCGTGCGTGAAGACGGCGCCGATCGTCCCTGCGACGAGCACGGCGAACCCGACGAGCATGACCACCCTTCGGCCGCGCTCGTCGATGAGCGGCCCGGACACGAGCCGCGTGATCGCGGCGGCTCCTGAGAACACTGCGGCCAGGACGCCCGCGTAGGTGGCGGTCCCGCCGCAGAGCGACACGTACACCGATACGCTCGAATTCAGGCCCTGTCCTACAAGAAAGCAGCAGAGCGTTGCCAAGATGACGAGCACGAACACGCCCGACCACAGCTTTTCCCTCGGCGCTCCGCCGCTCCGCTTCGCGTTTTCGACCACTTTTCCCTCCTTCGCCTTTTCCCATCATACACGCATGCGGTCCGGACGTGGCGCTTGCTCGATGAGATGCCGATGGGGATAGTGTCAAGAGACAATAAGGGACCTTATCCAATTACAACAGCGATGAAACTGTAAGATAATCGAAAAAACTAATAGCTGATTTATGGGAAAATGGAAAGACATTTACGAGGGATTTGTGGATTAACTGGTGCGTTTTCGTCCCATCGCCCAAAATGTACGGGCACTGTGTAATATGCGTTTAGGAACCTTGTGGCGCGTTGAATCGGCCGGTCGATTCGGTCGCGTTTCGCTTGGCGAGAGAAGTTTCAGACACGAAAGGGCAGCTCGTATGCCGCAATCTAAGAAGACTAAAAACAAAGACGAGCAACTCGTCGACCTTTTTCACCATTGCGCGCACGTGGCCGTGCATCGCGGCAACCGCTCCGGCGGCCGTTCGGGCACGCTGGCGGCGTTGCTCAAGACCGGCCCGGTGAGCCAGCGCGACTTGGCCGAGGTCATGAACGTTCGCGCGGCGACGCTCTCCGAGCAGATCGCGCGCCTGGAGCGCTCGGGGTTCGTCAACCGCGAGCCGAACGAGAAGGATCGCCGCTCGGTCGTGGTCACGCTCACCGACGAGGGCAAGAAGGAAGCCCGCCGTTGCTCGCGTGAGCGCGCGAAGTACAACGAAGAGCTCTTCTCGGTGCTTTCCGACGACGAGAAAGCCGAGCTCATCAGCCTGCTCGACCGTCTTTCGCAGCACTGGAACGAAAGCAACCTCGACGGCGGAAGGTAATGCCTCGCGCCGCCCGTTGCGCTTGCTGGAACAATAAAGGCATCGTGTCCGCCGACCTCGCCCTTTTTGGGGCGCAGAGGTCGCATCGCAGGCACGATGCCTTTTCGTTTTCCCGGGAAGTCGGGGAGGCGTCGCCCCTTCGCGCAGCGAGCGCCCGGCGCCGTTACGCGCGCGGCTTTTTCGCCACGTGCACGGCCGCGATGCCGCCCGTGTAGTTCTTCCAGGTCACATCGGTGAAGCCGGCGTCGCGCATAAGGGAAGCGAGGCCCTCTTGGTTCGGGAACGCCTTGATGGACTTCGACAGGTAGACGAAGCCTTCCTTGTCGCCGGTGATGAGCCCGCCCCAAAACGGGATGAGGTGCTTCAGGTAGAAGTTGTAGAGCGCGCGCCATACCGCGTTCGGCGGCGTGGAGAACTCCAGGCACACAAGCGAGCCGCCGGGCTTGAGCACGCGGTACATCTCCGCGAGCGCGCGCGGCCTATCGGGCATGTTACGGATGCCGTACGCCATCGTGATCGCGTCGTAGGAACCGTCTGCGTAGGGAATGTCCTGCGCATCGACCACCTCGAAGTCGACGGGGACCCCGTCTCCCGCGCCGTCGGCGTAGTGCATGCGCGCCACGTCGAGCATCTCGTTCACGAGGTCGGTGCACTGGATATGGCGCGGGTGCTTCGCGCGCGCCACGCTGAAGGTGACGTCCCCCGTGCCGCCCGCGATGTCGAGCACGTCGTCGTCAGGGCCGATGGGGGCCTGCTTCATCATCCCCGCAAGCCAGGCCTTGTACGCCCCGAAGCTCGAAACGGCGTTGAAGCGCTCGTATTTCTTCGCGATGGAGGAAAAGATGCTCTTCACGCGTTCGGACGAGATTTCGGCGGGCGCTTCTTTCCCCGTCGCGGTGTCGATGGCCATGTATGCAGCTCCTGGGTCTGTGCGGACGCTTCCCGCCCGGCGTGACAATGCGAAACCACAGTATAGCGCTCCCCATGGCGGGTTCTGTGAGAGAGCTGCGTTGCTTTGCCGATTGCTTGGCGCGGATTCGCCGAACGGCCGATGCTCAGTGCTATCATATCGGGATTATGAACTGCTGGTTTTGACGACGAGTGAGGCTGAAGCCCATGCTGTTGTGCGCGCAATACGTTTTGCCGATTACATCCGAGCCGATCGTTGGCGGCGCGGTGCTTGTTCGCGACGGCCGGATCAAGGACATCGGCAAGGCCGAGATGCTCCGCCTGCGTTACCCCGACGAGGAAATCGTCGACTACGGCACCGCGGCGCTCATGCCGGGCCTGGTCGATTTGCACACGCATATGGAGAACTCCATCATGCGGGGCATCGTCCACGACGTGCCCTACATCACCTGGCTGCGCTCCGTGGCCGAGCTCTCCGCGAAGATGGAAGTGGGCGACTGGTACGATTCCGCCATCTTGGGCGGGCTCGACGCGCTGGCAAGCGGCATCACCTGCATCGCCGACATCACGGCGACGGGCGCCGCCTGCACCGCCGCGCAGAAGCTCGGCCTTCGCGGCGTCATCTACCGCGAGGTTGGCGTCATGGACAAACGCCGCGTCGACCACGCCATGCGCACCGCCGAGAACGACATCATGCATTGGCACGAGGAAGTCGATTCCGACCGCATCGCCATCGGCATCGCCCCCGCGCCTATCTATATGTGCCACCCCTCCGTGTTCGGCAAGGTCTCCGAATTCGCGACGCGCGAGAACCTCCCCGTCGCCATGCACCTCGCCGGCAGCCGCGAGGAGTACAACTTCGTGAAGCGCGGCTCTTCGGCCTTCTCGGTGCACGGCGCTTCGGTGCGCCGCGGCTTCCTCGAACTGCCGCCGTGGCTTCCCACGGGCGTTTCCCCTGTTCGTTACGCGCTTAACTGGAACGCCTTCGAGTGCCCCAACGTGCTTGCCATCCACTGCGTGCACACCGACGAGGAAGACGTGAAGAAGCTCAAGGAGTACAACGTCGGCGTGGCGGTGTGCCCGCGCTGCAACGCGCAGCTCGGCATGGGCGTCGCCCCGGTGAACGAGTTCATGCGCGCCGGCCTGCGCGTCGGCATCGGCACCGATTCGCCCGCCGCGACCGACTCCACCGACATGCTCTCCGAGATGCGCCTCGGCATGCTCATCCAGCGCGCCGTGAACGTCGGCGAGTTCCTCGATTCCGAGTCGATGCTTGAAATGGCCACGATCGGCGGCGCCCGCGCGCTCAAGCTCGACGAGGAAATCGGCTCGCTCGACATCGGCAAGCGCGCCGACGTCATCGCGGTCGACCTTTCCAGCTCGCAGCAGTCGCCGACCACTAATCCGGTCTCGGCGCTGGTGAACACCTGCACTTCCGCCGACGTCCTCATGACGATGGTCGACGGCGTCACGCTCTACGAACGCGACAGATGGCACATCGACGTGGAGGTCGCCAAGCACATCGCCCGCGTCATCGAGATCCGCGGAAAGCTGAGGCTGTAGGCAATGGCTAAGAAAACGGGAAGCAAGCAGCAAAAGCTCACGGCGCAGCAGAAATCCGACCGCATCAAGGCGGCGCAGGAGCGCGAGGAGCGTGCGCGCGCCGCGCGCGAGCGCAGCCAGAAGATGAAGAAGGCGTTCACCGTCGCCATCTGCGTGATCCTTGTGCTGGCGCTCGGCATCCCGACGATTGCGCTGTCGGTCCTGTCGGCTTAAGCCGGGCCTTCCGCCGGCTTCGGCGAACAAGCCCCGTTCGGGTCGCGTAAATGTTTTGTAAGCCCCTGCGACGCATTGAACTGCACCCCAAAACTTGGACGGCTTAAATAAAGATTATGCCACGAGGGACTGGTTCCGGAACTCCTCCGGGG
>CAKTSW010000142.1 GCA_934613165.1 uncultured Ellagibacter sp. | reverse complement strand
AGCAGGATGAACTCGCTCGTCATCGTCGGGATGACGCGGCGCACCGTCTGCGGGATGATGACGAAGAGCATGGTCTGCGCGCCGTTCATGCCGAGCGAGCGCGCCGCCTCGAACTGGCCCTTGCTGATGGACTGGATGCCCGCACGGAAGATCTCGCACAGATACGCGCTCGAGTTCATGGACAGCACGATGACGCCGAGCGGGAACGTGGGGATCTGCACGCCGGCGAGCGGCAGCCCGAAGAACGCGATGTAGATCTGCAGGAACAGCGGCGTGCCGCGGACCACGTTCACGTACGTGGTCGCGATGCCGCGCAGCACGCGGAATTTGGACATGCGCATAAGCGACAGGATAAGCCCGAACGGGATGGCAAGCGGGAACGCGCACGCCACGATGCCGACGGCCATGAGGAAGCCTGAAAACACCGCGGGCAGGCTCGACACGAACACCGGCGGGTTGAAGAACAGCTTCAGGAACTTCACGTCGTTCCACGATTTCACCCAATCCTGCTGTTCGAGCGAGCTCGAAAGACGCTCGAACAGGGTATGCGACTTCACCGTGATCGCGGGGATGCCCTCGATCGAGGCAACCGACCCGTCAGCGAGCGTGTACTGGCCGGAAAGCTGCATCGACCCGCCGCCTTCGGGGAAGAACACGCCGTAGATCTCGACGCGGAAGAACTCGCCTGCGGGGGCGGGCTCGGCGAACGTCGCCGTGACCGTCTCGCCGTCGGCGGTGACGTCGGCCTTGATGTTGGTGCGCGTCATGAGGTCGGACCCCGAGAGCATGGTGATGCGCGTGTCGCTCACCGAGTACTGCGTGCCCTCGGGCAACGTGAGGGAAATGCCCGAAAGCGATTCGTCGGCAGCCGCCTGGCCTTCCCAGGTGATGCGCGTTTCCGTGCCGCCGAGCACATCGGACGACCCGCTGACGTTCGGGCGCGCCGTGCATTTCTCCACGTCGAGCGCATACGCGTGGCCGGGGGCCGCAACGACGGCGGCAAGCCCCGCGAACGCGAGCGCACACGCCGCGAAGAGCGCGAGCGCGAACGATTTGAAGGAAACGGTTCTATCGCAATTGACCATATCGTGTCCTCACCGAAAAGGCCCTCCCCGCGAACGTGCGGAGAGGGCCTGGCAACAATCAAAGCCCTAGCGGCTTATTGTAACCGAAAACGGTGCGTTTAGCCGAGCCACTTAGAGGCGAGCTGCTCGACGGTGCCGTTGTCGTTGAGCTTCTTGATGGCCTCGTTGATGGCCTTGGTGAGCTCGGGGTTGTCCTTCGACACGGCGATGGCGTATTCCTCGCCGGTGGCGACCTGCATCACGACCTGGGCGTCGGAGTACGCGTCGGCAAGCATCTTCTTCACCACGGCGGAGTTGGTGCACACGGCGTTGGCCTGGCCGGCCTGCATGGCGGCGAAGGCGTCCGTGGAGTTGCCGTAGGGTTGGATGGTGGCGTTCGGGAAGTTCTCCTGGCAGTAGGACTCGCCGGTGGTGCCGGACTGCACGGCGATGATGACGCCGGCCTTGTTGAGCTCTTCCTTGGCGTTGTCGGAGGTGATGGCCGTGTTGCTCTTCATGGTGGCGATGGCCTGGTCATCGACGTAGTAGGAGTCGGTGAAGTCGACTTCCTTGGCGCGGTCGGGGTCGACGCTCATACCGGCCATGCCGAGGTCGCACTGGCCGCCGGCGACGACTGCCGGGATGATGCCGTCGAACTGCAGGGACTTCACTTCGAACTTGAGGCCGAGCTCGTCGGCGATGGCCTTGCAGAGGTCCACGTCGAAGCCGACGGCCTCGCCGTTCTCAAGGTTCTCGAACGGCGGGTAGTCCGGAGACGTACCCATGATGAGCGTGCCATCCTTGACGAGCGTGTAGCCCGAAGCGGTGGCCTCGGTCTTGGCGCTCGAATCGTCCTTCTTGGTGTCGGACGAAGAGCTGTTCGACGAGCAGCCGAACAGCGCGAGCGAGGCGGCGAGCACGCCGGCGGCGAGCACCACGCCCAGTTTCTTCATTTTCATCTTCTTCCCCTTTCCACTGTCAAAAAAGATGAGTGATGCCCACTATAAAGGCTGCGCCCCCGTTTGTCGAACAGACGGGGGCGCCAAGGGTCGAAGGGCCGAAACGGGAACGCGATGCTCAAGGCGGCTTTAAGCTACTCGAAATGCTCCGCGGCGGTTTCGAGGTTGCCGATGATGCCGATGCTCTGGGGGCACATCGATTCGCACAAACCGCATTTGATGCAGTCGGACGCGCGGCCGGGCTTCGCCTGCCAGCTGTACAGCCCCTTCACGAACTCGTTGTTCTCCGTCTGCGTCTCCAGGTTCAAAAGCCCCATGATTTCGGGGATGGCGACTTCCTTCGGGCAGCCCTTCACGCAGTAGCGGCAGTTCGTGCACGGGATGGACGCCATCGAGGCCAGAATGTCGCGCGTCTTGGCAAGCGCCTCGGTCTCGGCTTCGGAAAACGGCTCGTTCGCCTGGAAGTCGGCGACGTTCTCGCGCACCTGGTCGATCGTCGACATGCCGGAAAGCACCGTGGCCACGCCGGGAAGGTTGTAGCAGAAGCGGTACGCCCAGGAGGCGAGGCTCTTGTCGGGGTCGCACGCCCGCAGGGGCTCGGCAACGCGTTCCGGAAGGTCGATAAGGCGCCCGCCGCGGGCAGGCTCCATGATGATGACCGGCTTGCCGTGCTTGGCCGCGACCTCCATGCAGCGGCGCGACTGCGTGACGGGATCGTCCCAATCGAGGTAGTTCACCTGCAGCTGGACGAACTCCATTTCGGGATGGTCGGTCAGCACGCGGTCGAGCGTCTCGGGGCCGTCGTGCATGGAGAAGCCGACGTGGCGGATAAGGCCGTCTTCCTTGGCCTTGAGCGCGAAGTCCCACATGCCCCACTCATCGAACACACGCGTGCGCTTGCCGCCGACGTTGTGCAGCAGGTAGAAGTCAACGTAGTCGGTGCCGAGCCGCTCGAGCGAGGTGGGCAGGTTCGACTTCGCGGTCTTCTCGTCGGGGCACGCCCAGGCAAGGCATTTCGTCGCGATGGTGAAGCTGTCGCGCGGGTAGCGCTCGACGAGCGCCTCACGCAGCGCCGTCTCCGATGCGCCGTTGTGGTAGACGAACGCGGTGTCGAAGTAGTTGCCGCCGCCGGAGATATAGGCATCGACCATCTGCTTCACCTGGTCGATATCGATTTTCGTCGGGTCTTTCGGGTCGGTTTGCGGCAGGCGCATGCAGCCGAAGCCGAGCTTCGACGCTTTCGCGAAATCTGTGTTCATGAGGCTCCTCTCGTTGAAGTGGGTCCATGATAATTCCTGGAGTTCGCTTCAAGTCAAGGGGAAGGCACCTCACCTCGCGCGTTGGCGTGCGATTTCAGAGTCGTGGACAAAATCGCGCGATATGCGAGGCGAGCCTCGGCTTTATCGAATCGAAGAAAATCACGACCTGGGGTTTTGCTTTCGAAAACCGCGCGCTCGGCGAAAAGCCAAGTCCCGAGGCTCGCATATCGCGCGATTTTGTCCACGGCGGGCGAATCTTTCGCCAGAGGCCCGCGTTTTGCGGCGACCGACGTCGTCCCGCGGCAATCGACGCTATTTCTCCAGCGCGCGGGCGAGGATCTGCATGCGGTCCTCGACGTCTTCGATGATGCGGCTGCAGTCCTTGAGCTCGCCGTACGCGTCGATGCCCTCGATCTCGCGCACCGCCTTGTACTTCAGGTCGTGCTCGAGGCTTGCCCAGAAGTCCATCGCCACCGTGCGGAGCTGGATTTCCACGGGAACCATCTGCTTGGCGTCGAGGAAGTACACGGGGATGCGCACGATGACGTGCAGGCTTCGGTAGCCGTTGGGCTTGGGGTTGGCGATGTAGTCCTTCACCGTGACGATCTCGAGGTCGTCTTGGCGTTGCAGCAGGTCGAGCAGGTTGTACACGTCGCTGATGTACGAGCAGATGACGCGCACGCCCGCGATGTCCATGATGTACTTCTCGATGTTCTCGAGTGTGCGTTCCTTGCCGTAGCGCCCGATCTTCTCGATGATACTTTCGGGGGACTTCAAGCGCGATTCGATATGATGGATGGGCGTGCGGTTCTTCTTGAGGTTGAGGTCCTGGTCGAGGATCTCGAAGCGCACGACCATCTCGCGCAGCGCGGCGCGGTACTTCTGCATGATCTCGCGCAACCTCGTCGCCGATGCGCGGAGGAACTCGACTTCCTCCTCGGACATGTCGGGACGGAGCGTCAGGCTCCAATCGCTTCGCTGGTCCTGTTCGCTGAACAGCTGGGCAGCACTCGTCATGATCCTATTCGCCTTTCACCTTCGCCCACAGGGCGTTCTGCTCTGCGGTTGAGTAATCCTCGATGCGGCGCCCTTCGGCTTCGGCCGAAGCCTCCATCGCCGCCCAGCGCGCGCGGAATTTGCGGCACGAGGCACGAAGCGCGCTCTCCGCGTCGATCCCCATGCGCCGACCGACGTTCACCAGGGAGAAGAGGACGTCGCCGAACTCCATCTCCGCAGCGGAGACGAGGGCGCCGGCGCCGGCGTCGGCGGAACCGGGCGCAGCCGCAGCCGTATCCATCTTGCCGCCCTTCGCCTTCGGGGCCGCGTCGTACGCCGAGGAAAGCTCGGCGCGTTCCTCGTCGACCTGCGCCCACACGTCCTCGAGCGTATCCCACTCGAAGCCCGCCGCGGCCGCCTTGCGCGAGATCTTCTGCGCCTGCATGAGCGCGGGGAAGCTCGCAGGTACGCCGTCGAGCAGGCCGGGGCGTTTCTCGTTCGCGGCATCGGCATCGCCGTCGGCGGCGGCCTTCTCGGCCAGCTTGACCTGGTCCCACACGTCGAGCACCTCGGAGGCGTTCGACGCGTGCCCGTCGCCGAACACGTGCGGGTGGCGGCGGACCATCTTCGCGTTCACGTCGGCGCACACGTCGTCGATGGTGAACTCGCCGGCGTCGGCCGCGATCTGGCTTTGCAGCACCACCTGCAAAAGCACGTCGCCGAGTTCCTCGCGCG
>CAKTSW010000141.1 GCA_934613165.1 uncultured Ellagibacter sp. | reverse complement strand
GTGGTACATATACTCGGGCAAGGCGAGGCAGCGAGCGCACAGGGCCCCGTGGGCGATGGGATGCTCCGGATCGCCCTCGACCTTGGTGACCTTCCCGTCCTCGACGTGGACGAGAAACCCACAACCGACCGGGTGACATCCCGGGGGAGACCACGCGCAGGTTCTCCAAATGGTTTCATTTCCAACTTGAGTGACTGCATCGGACATGAATACCCCTCTCTCTCAGAAATCTCGGAAGCTTTCGCTTCCCCCCTGTCTCCATTTTCGAGACCGAGAAAGCATCCAAGAAGAGACAGAAATAGAGACACTGGTACAATTTCATTGACAGCTCCGAGCAGCCGCCTTGCGAGTTCAGCATGACCGGAGCTCTGACGTCGCCCGTAGGGAGGGACTGCGCATGGAAATCGAACAACTTCGCTACTTCACCATGGCAGCGCAAGAGCATTCGTTTGCGAAGGCCGCCCAGAAGTGCTTCACGAGCAGGCAGAACGTTTCTCGATCCATCAAAGGTCTCGAGGCGGAGCTGCATGCATCCCTCTTCGTCAGGAAAGGAAATTCCATGCAGCTTACGCCGCTGGGGGAAATCATCGATCGGCAGGCGCAGTCCATTCTCGACATCGAGGAGAACATGCGCCTGCTTTGCCAAAAGCCCAGCCAGGTGCAATCGCCCATCAGGATATCCATCAGCCACAACCTGTTTTCAGGCGCGCCAAAGGAAATAAGCGTCGCGGTTGAACGGCGAATCATGTCGAGCAAGATAGTTGAGGTCAGCGGCAAGGAACGCTACGAACGCGTGCACGACGGGAAGTCCGACGTCGCAATCGTGTCTTCGATGAAGCAAGATTTCCCGGGGTGCAATTCGCAGCTCATCTCGACTTCCGCAGCGTACCTTCTTGTCGGTGAAAATCGAAGCTGGCGAGGAAAACAACCTATTCCTTGGCCGATTTGAGGGATATCCCCTTCGTACTCATGCCCGATCCGCAGTTTCAGTACAAGCCCCTTTTCGACCTTTTGGGGTCGCTTAATTTCAGCGAAGACCGGATAAGCACCGTCACAAGCACCGGATCGATGCTCCACATCATCAAGCGCAGCGACACGGGGGGCGATCGTGACCGATACGTATTCGGCATCGACTCCTCCGAGGACGCTCGCCATCCCCATCAACGACCCGCGCCTCAACTGGCACATTTACGCGATCTACGCCGCGGTCTCCGACAATTTCATCACCATCAACCGGTTCATCAACGAACTGAAGGGCAACGCGGAGACTTTCGACTAGCGGCCTTTTGAAGAGTCGGGCATCGAAATGGCATGGCGCAACGGGGTTGCAAATCGGGTGGACAAACCTGCGGCAGAACTCCCTATTCCCGCAATTCGTCGCCCTTCGTGTTTCGGCGCGGTTCGATTCCGAAGGCTCAAAGGAGTCGTCCAAGCTTGTGCCAAGGCATGCCCCGCGATGAGATCAATCGACACCGTTTAGGACTCTAACTTTATTTTGCGTTTTATCAACCTTGATTCCCTTCGAGGAGTCTCCCCTGCTCTGCACCTCTCACGTTCGAGTCGCCTACCCTTTCGTCCGTTTGTTAAAGCGTTTATAATAGTTAGCTAAAGTAAACTGGTAACGTTACGATTGGAGAATCATGGCGCGCTCTGCAGATGATTACAAGAGGCTTTCCATCAAGGAATTCTCGAAGGCGGCGAAGGTCTACGAGTCCGGCCATGCCGGGATCTACGAGATGTGCAAGGACGACTACCCGCAAATGCTTGAGGAACTCGAGCGCGAGCCCTTCGCCAGCGTGCTCGACGTCGGCTGCGGCACCGGCGCCGTCATCGAGCTGTTGCATGAAAAGCATCCTAATGCCCGCTACACCGGGCTCGACCTAACGCCGGAAATGATCGCGGTAGCACGAAGCAAGAAACTATCGAACTGCGATTTCGTCGTCGGAGACGCGGAGGACCTCCCCTTCGCCGACGAGTCGTTCGATGCGGTGATCACTTCGAACAGCTTCCATCACTATCCGCATCCCAGCCTCTTTTTCAGCGAAGCCCATCGCGTGCTTAAAAACGGCGGGCGCCTCATCTTGCGGGACTACACGTCCAACGACTTCGTCGTCTGGCTCATGAACGCATTCGAGATGCCGATCGCAAACCTTTGCGGCCACGGCGATGTTCGCATTCTCAAAGTCTCCCAATTCCGCGCCATGGCGGAAAGCGCCGGGTTCACCGTACTCACGATGGAGGCTCAGAAAAACTTCCGCGCGCACCTCGTCGCGCGGAAATGAGAAGAGCTGTACTCCACGGATTGCCCATGGCCTCTGCTATCGCAACAGGAAATAAAAGCCCCTCCCCCTTCCATATTCTCTCTTCCTTTTTTGACATGTCCTCTTGAGGCGTAAAGTCTTGTCAATACGGTCTTTCGCCACTGTGCAGTTGTTGCACAGTGGCGAAAGAACCAATCATCCATCGAATAGAATGCAACTCGATTTCTTTACTGTGCAGTCGCTGCGCGGTAGGGATCTCCCAATCAATGTCACCTCAGATAATCCACACGAGTCCTATCTCCGATTCCACCACTGTGCAGCGACTGCACAGTGGTGGAAAAGATGATTTCAGGGCAGGGGAGCATCGAGCAGAAACTCTTCTGTGCAGTGACTGCACAGAAGAACAGGATGCAGCGACACCGCTGGAAATCAATCGAAAGACAAATCCAGCAATTTACCAAAAAAGTTATCAGTATGGGTTGTTTTACAACAATAGAGTCGATACAATGGCGAAAACGATAAGTGTGCAGCCGCTGCACAGTTCCAAATTCGAGAAAATGAGCCTAAAATGAAGAAAATTTCGAATAGGAATCGATTATCGAATAGTCGTTCTTCGATGAAAGAGGTTCCGATGGCCACAAAAGGCAAGTCGAAAGGTGGGGAAAAGCAGCAGCAGTCTCTTTCCCTGGGAAGAGAGACCGTTGAAGAGCTCGAGCGCGAAGCGGAAAGAAGAGGGCTCAACAAATCCCAACTCGCCGACCTGCTCCTCAACGGCCAACTGACGCAATCGGCGGAAAAGCCGACGATCATTTCCATCATGAGCTACAAAGGCGGCGTCGCCAAAACAACAACCTGTACTTGCCTTGCCGTTTGCCTTTCGGAAATGGGATACAAAGTCCTCGTAATCGACATGGACGGCCAGGGCAACGTCAGCCAAAGCCTCCGCGTATACGATCCCCGCTCCGAAGAAGCGTGCATCGCGGACGTTCTTTACCAGACCACGCCGAACGGGCAGCGCAAAACGCTTCGCGAAGTCATGAAGCCGACCGACTACGAGAACGTGTACTGCGTTCCCTCGAACTTCCGATTCGCGGATGCCGACACTCGTCTGAAGGCGGAAATCGCCGGAGGCGTTGACACGAGGCTTTGCTACGCCATCGAAGACCTTGTCGAAGAAATGGCCAAGGACGGTGAAGAGAAGTTCGACTACATCATCATCGACTGCGGCCCGCGCCTTGACATGACGACAACGAACGCGATCGTCGCACTCGAAGCGGGAAACAACGCCTCACACATCATCATCCCCATCAAAGTCGACGGTTTCGCTATTGCAGGCCTTTCCCAGACAATCGACACGATCAACCGGACGGCAAAAGAGCGCAGGCGCCTCCCCCAGCATTGGAAGATCCTCCAAACGATGATCGAGCGAAAGACATCGGCTTACAAGGTCGGTTGTGAACTGCTGAAGGAAGCGATCCCGAACGCAGAGTACTTCAACACGAAGATCGAGAAGAGCACCGTCGTTCCCGAGGCGAGCCTCGCGATGGAGCCGCTTATCACGTACGCGCCCGACAGCAAACCGGGTATGCAGTATCGCTTGCTCGCACAGGAAATCGAGGAAATGAATGCCTAGGAAGAAATTACAGGCAGCCATTGCCAAAAACGGAGGAGCGGCGGCGAACGTCATCACGAAAAGCAACACGCTTTCTGAAGACGAGATGCGTGTGGCTGCGTTCAACGCGCGCAACAACCAAGATGCCTCGATCACCGATAAGATGGCGAACGACAACCGTCGTAACACGCTTCTCGCTGAAATGGGCTTCGACTGGTTCGACATCGAGGACATCAAGCCGAACCCCAATAACTCGTATAAAATCACCGAAGAGGACGTCAAGAACCTCGCTGGTCTGATTTACAATTCGAAGGAAGTCGAGCCACTCATCCTTCGTGAGACGGAAGACGGCGTGCAAATCGTCGACGGCGAGCGTCGTTGGAGGGCATGCAAGCTTCTCGCCGAGAAATACGGCGATGCGTGGCGCATGGTTCCCGGTCGATGCCATAAGCTCGGAGCGCTTTCCGATGAGCAAGCCGAGTTCATCATGCACTCGAGCAACATGGGCCAGCGCAACATCTCGCCGTCAGAGCGAGCACAAGGTTTCAAGGTGCTTGCCGACAAGCTCGTTGAATGGCGCAAAGACGACCCATCGCTTAAGGGGCGCAACACCAAAACCGTCTTGGCCGAGCATTTCGGGGTCTCCGAACGCACCGCGCAGACGCTTCTCAATATAGCTAGGAACCTTGCTAAGGAAGGGAACGACCTCCTCGACGCAGGCGACATCACCCAAACCCAGGCGGAGGCCATCTCAAAGCTTCCAGGCGAGAAGCAGAACTACATCATCAACACGGTGAAAACCGACGAGCTCACGACCGACCAGATCACCGTGCTCATCGATGAGGTGAAAAACCGACCGCACGACACGCTAGAAGCGGAAGAAACGCTATCAAGTCAACCGGATCCGAAAACCGTCGTGAAGAAAGCCACGACAGACCGCAAGCCGAAAGACATCGACGGCTACTTGAAAACCGCGAAAAACGCCTTGAAACGAGCCGATAAGGTGGGTGGAGAAGCCGACTACAAGCTCATCGGCGAAATCAAGATGCTGATACGGGAAATCGAACAACAGCAAGACTCCCTCGGAAACTAGGCATCACGTTCGAAGGACGCAAAACGAGTTGAAGAAGGGTAGAGGAGC
>CAKTSW010000140.1 GCA_934613165.1 uncultured Ellagibacter sp. | reverse complement strand
GCCAGAAAAACACCGAGTTTGTTGCCCATAACGGCCTCCTTCAAGACGTTTAGATGATGCGTTCATTATAGGTGCCCGCGCAAAGGACGTGGGCAAAATCGCGAGCGCTCCACTATTCAGTTGCCGTTTCGTTGAAGAAGCACATGGCGCGTGGCATTTTCGAGCGGGGGTCTGGTGACTTTTCGGGGGTTGTGCGAAACGCGATTCAACGCACCCCGGACGCTTCTTCCACCCGAGACGCATTCACCTGGGAAAACGTCTCGACATGACGCAATTTCGCAACAAACGAATAGCCAAGCGCCCCGCCAAACTTCGCACAACCCCCGAAAAGTCACCAGAAAAGGCACTTCGGCCGCCAAGGAAAGCCCATTCTGAAGTCAGATGCGAATCTTTGACGGAATTGCCGCGCGATACCCGCTGTGATAAATTTCGGGAAGGATTGAATTCGCATATGCCACAAGCCAAGCGAGGGTCTCTGTATGAATGCGCTCTTTGCTCCAGGGATTTTATTTATCAAACACCTTTCCGAACAATTCGGGGTAGCATTCGCCGCCTCAATCCAAATCGCGATAGCCTGCGTCTGCCTCATGGCCTTAACAGCCTCAATGATCTGCTTTTTCTCAAGCTTGAAGAAGCTCAAGCAGCAAATCCGCCGCCAAAAATTTTACGAGCAATACAATATCGCCCTGGACGAAAGATGCATTCTCAAAACCCGCACGAAGGATTCCGTCAATCGCTACCAGCTTGCTTTTCCGTACTGGGAGCACAGCAACCTCGACGGAACAAGAGACAAGAGATTCCGAGTCGAAGAAATCACACGTCCGAACAGCCTTTTGCTGGTCGGCTCTTTCGAGATTAAAGCCGCAGAACCCCAGATTATCGCCTGGATTGTTAACACCTTAAGACTACGAGGGATTCATATTGAGAAAAGCCAGCAAGAAGACGCTGCAGAAGCGTTGCGACGACAACGGCTGATGTATTTACGCAATTACCAAGATGCGATGAGCATATATCAGCGCTTTACCGGATCGGGCAATCCGTATGGTTTTGAGCAGTTCTGCGCCGACGTGTTTCAGTACAAAGGATATCGCACAGAAACGACCTCGAAGACTGGCGACGGAGGCTTCGATATCATGCTTAAAGATGACGCCGGACGCATCACGCTTGTTGAATGCAAATGCCATAATCCTACCTCCGGGAATATTGGACGGCCTGATCTTCAGAAATTGGTTGGCGCAGGAATACCGATTGGAGCGAGCGGTTTCATCTTCGTTGCAACATGCAATTTCTCGAACGAGGCAATCGAATATGCAAGGAGCCTTCCGAATTTAAGGCTTATAGACGGGAGTTCATTTGCCCAACTTGTCAGATCCTGCACAGAAAGTCCAATGTTTTCCCAAATCAGGGATAACGGCCGTCCTATCACATTTAGAGACCTAAAACCATATTACCCGCCTGACTGCATTCCAGCAGACATTCTTTCGGGAGATTATCGATGAGCAGAAGAACTTTCGTTTCCAAACAGACGGTAATTTCCCTTGTCATAGCAGGAATTCTGACAATTGCAGCACTCTATCTGTTTATATCGAGCGTCTTGCTTCTGGACAATACCGTAAGCGAGAGCATTTCGGGAGCGACTCCTCTACCGACGACCTCGCCTAGCGCAAGCCAAAGCAAAACGTCCGAGTACGTTCTTCCTGATAGCGATAAACGGTACTACTCGTACGACGAGCTTAACGCGCTTTCCGATGAGCAACTGAACTTCGCGCACAATGAAATCTATGCTCGCCATGGCCGCATGTTCAAAGACGAGCGCTATGCCGACCACTTTGCGGCATGCAGCTGGTACAAGCCTCGATATTCTCCCGAAGAATACGATGCAATGCCGAATCAGCTCAATCAATTCGAAAAGGCGAACTCCGACCTGATGACCCAGATAAGAGCCGAGCGCGGAATCAGATAACGAAGAAAGTCGAGCCCCACCATCCCCTTGCGGGTGTTTTCCCTGGCTGATACACTCTAAGTCGTACAGTATTATGTACAAAATAAGGAGGACAATATGGAGGCAGTAGCATATTCGACCTTTCGCAAAGATTTGCGAGCGTATCTCGATAAGACCCGCGACGACGCCGCGCCCCTTCTGGTGACGAGCAAAGACCCGAGCGCCAACGTCGTCGTCATGAACGCGATGGACTACGACAACCTCATGGAAAACCTCGAAATCCAGTCGAACCACCGGCTCATGGAAAAGATAGAGCGAGGGCGGAAGCAGTTCGCGGCAGGGCACGGCAGAGCGCACGACCTTCTCGAGGCTGACGATGCCTAAGCTGTGGTCCGACGACGCTTGGGAAGATTATCTTTGGTGGCAGCATCAGGACAAAAGAACGCTCAAGCGGATCAACAAGCTCATCGAAGACGCCGAGAGAAACCCCTACGAGGGCCTCGGGAAGCCCGAAAAGCTCAAAGGAAGCTTGTCGGGGCTTTGGTCAAGGCGAATCAACGAGAAAGACCGCCTCATCTACGATATCGACGGGGGCACGATCCGCATCTACTCCGCTCGAAGCCACTACGGGGAGCGATAGCGAAAGCGCACGCAACGCCTAAGGGCCTGTGGGAAAGTTGCTTCTTTCCCACAGGCCCTTAGGCGTTATTGCTCGCGCAATCCTTCTAGCAGAACACGGCGCCGCGTTCCTTTGCCGTGCTGACCAGCTCGTTCAGAACAGCGGACAGGCTAAGGCCGCTCGCCTTGCACGCCGCGGGGAACAGCGAGGTCGGAGTCATGCCAGGCGACACGTTCGTTTCCATGACGCGCGCCTGCGCCCCGTCCCAGATAAGGTCGATGCGGCCCAGATCGCGCAGGCCGTACGCGCGATACACCTCAAGAACCGCGCGCTCGATCTCGGCGCGAATCGCCTGGGCGTCGGCCTCGTCCGAGGAAAGCGACTCGTTGCGAACCGGCGCGTAGTAGTCGACCAGGCTCGCGTCCATGCGGGCAGCTGTGTCGTAAAGCCCCTGTTTGGGAACGATTTCCACCGGAGGCAGCGCATGGGCGTCCCACCCGGTACCGATGACCGACACAGCCATTTCCACGCCCTCGATCCACTGCTCGATGACAACATGGTCGTCGTAGGAAAGCGCGTCGAGGATGGCCTCCCCGAGCGCGTCGACGTTATCGACGCGATGCACGCCCATGGCCGAGCCGCCGTGCGCCGGCTTCACCGCAACGGGATAGCCGCCATGCACGCGCTCTTCCACCAGATCGAGCGCGGTCGCAGCACCCATGTCCTTGAACGCGTCGCGCGCGATGCAGATGCCCTGCGGCCACGATGCGACCGCGGGCTCGTCGGTGATTTCGCGATACGACTCCATCGTCGCATGGAGCGAGTCCTTGTTCTGCGCGCGACGGCACACGAGCGCGTCGGACCCCACATACGGGATGCCCAAAAGCTCGAGCAGGCTTTGGATAGACCCGTCCTCGCCGTGCTTGCCGTGAAGCGCGCTGTAGCACACGTCCGGACGCTCGCTTCGCAGCGTGGGAACGAGGTCGCGCGTGGTGTCGAGCGGCACGACCTTATGCCCCGCCTCTTCGAGTGCCGAGCACACGTTCTTGCCGCTGGCCAGGGAAATCTCTCGCTCGAACGACTTCCCGCCCATCAAAACCGCAACTTTAAGACCCATGATCAGGTTCCTTTCAAAACGCCCGCGCACGAAGGCGGGCGCGCTTGCTTACTCTTCGCTCACCTTGATGGCGCCCGCTTCGATGAACGCGCGGTAGAGCTCCAGGCGCTCCTCGATGACCTTCGCCAGACGGCGGATCGCCTCGGTGATGTTCTCGGGCGTTTCGTAGCTGAAGTTCAGGCGCATGCAGTTTCTGCCCGTTTTGCCGTCGTTGTAGAAGCTGTCGCCCGGGCAGAACGTCACGCCCGCTTCGAGCGCGTCGGCGAGCAGGCTGCCGGTGTCGACGTATTCGGGCAGCGTGACCCACAAGAAGAACCCGCCTTCCGGGTGCGTCCACGACGCTTCGGGCGGGAAGTACTCTTCAAGCGCGGCCAGCATGGCATCGCGGCGCTCGCGATAAGTCGTGATGAACTTCTGCAGCGTGCGCTGCCAGGGCGTGTCGGTGAAGTAGTGCTCGACCACCACCTGGTCGAACGTCGACCCGCACAAATCGGACCCCTGCTTCACCAGGCTGATGCGCGCGAGCACGTCGGTCGGGGCGCAAATCCAGCCGATGCGCAGGCCCGGCGCGAAAATCTTCGAGATGGTACCCAGGTAGATGACGCGATCGTCTTGCGCCTTCAGGGGGACCATGTGCCCGCCTTCGTAGCGCAGACGGCCGTACGGGTCGTCTTCGATGATCATGAAGCCGTATTCATGCGACAGCTCGATCAGGCGCTTGCGGCGCTCGCCCGTCATGGTGACGCCGCCGGGGTTCTGGAAGTTCGGGATGGTGTAGAGCAGCTTCAGGCGCGGGTTGCCCTTGCCGATTTGCTTGAGTTTTTCCTCGAGCAGGTCCATGCGCATGCCCTCGGCGTCGAACGGCACGGGGACGACTTCGGGCTCGTAGGCGTTGAACGCGGAAAGCGCGGTAAGGTACGTCGGACCCTCCACCAGAACGATGTCGCCCTTGTTCAAAAACGTTTCGCCGAGCAAGCTGAGCGCCTGCTGCGCGCCGGAGGTGAGCAGCACCTCTTCGGGGCGCACGCGCACGCCGATGTCGCGCATGAGGTCGCAGAAGACCTGACGCGTTTCCACGCGGCCGTTCGTGGAACCGTATTGCAGCGCCACGGCGCGCTGGTCGTTCACGGCGGCGTGAACCGCTTTCTGGATGGCTCGCTGCGGAAGCAGCGACACGTCGGGCATGCCGCCCGACAGGGATATGATGTCCGGACGCACGGCGGCTGCGAAAAGGTCGCGCACGGCACTCGAGCGCAGGTTTTTCACGCGGTCGGCGATTTTATCGCTCGTTTGGTCGAATTTCATGTGTGCTGTAGTCATGATGCCTAGAGTACCACC
>CAKTSW010000139.1 GCA_934613165.1 uncultured Ellagibacter sp. | reverse complement strand
ACGCACGTGGAAATCAAGAAGTCGACGATCGGCAAGGGAAGCAAGGTTCCTCACTTAAGCTACATCGGCGATGCCACCATCGGCGAGGGCGTGAACATCGGCGCCGGGTCGATCACCTGCAACTACGACGGTTCCAAGAAGTGGCCGACCACCATAGGCGACGGGGCCTTCATCGGCAGCGACACCATGATGGTGGCGCCGGTGAACGTGGGGGCGCACGTCGTCGTGGGCGCCGGGTCGGTCGTCACCGAGGACGTGCCCGACGGCGCGCTCGGCATCGGGCGTGCCCGCCAGAAGAACATCGAGGGCTGGGTGGAAAAACACCGCTAGAGCCGTTTTCGTTACGTCGCCGCCCTTCGGGGCGGCTTCTTGCTTGTCCGTTTTCCAGGGGAATGAGGGGGAAATGAAACGGGATTATCCGCATTTGTGCGCGCCGCTTAAAGTGGGGCGCCTCACGCTTCGCAACCGCATGTTCTCGGCTCCGATGGGGGCGACCGACATCACGGCGGAAGGCACGCCCGGGCCGCGCACGCAGGGGTTCTACGAACTGCGCGCGAAGGGGGGCGCTGCGGTCGTCACGGTGAGCGAGCTTGTGGTCCACCCCGAGACGGACGGCTCGCAGATGCTCAGGCTTTCGCTTAAAACCCCTGGTCAGCTCGGCGCATTCACCTACGTCGCCGACGCGATCAAGCGCCATGGCGCGGTGGCTTCCATCGAGCTTTCCCATTCGGGGCAGTACGCGGGCACCTACATGGTCGACAAATCGGGCAAGGCGGGGCTGTGCCAGTGGGGCCCCTCCGACGGCACGCGCCCCGACGGCATGCCCGTCCGCGCGTTTTCGCACGAGCAGATCGAGAGCATCGTCGCCGCGTACGGCGAGGCGGCGGCGCTCGCCAAGCGCGCCGGGTTCCAGATGGTCATGGTGCATGCGGGGCATGGCTGGCTCATCAACCAGTTCCTCTCCCCGTACTTCAACAAACGCGAAGACGAATACGGCGGCCCGCTCGAGAACCGCGTGCGCTTCGCGCGCGAGGTGCTCGCGTCCGTGCGGGCGGCCGTGGGTCCCGGATTCCCCATCGAGCTGCGTATGAGCGGCGCGGAGCTCTTCGACGGCGGCTACGACGTGGACGAAGGCGTGCGTATCGCGTGCGCGCTCGAGGACATGGTCGACCTTCTGCATGTTTCGGCAGGTTCCTACCAGTTCGGCTTCTCCGTCACGCACCCCTCGATGTTCCGCGACCACGGATGCAACGTGTATTTGGCGGCCGAGATAAAGAAGCACGTGAGCATCCCCGTGGTCACGCTCGGCGGCCTTTCCGACCCGGCCCAGATGGAAGACATCGTCGCGTCCGGCAAGGCCGACGCGGTCGCGATGGCGCGCGGGCTTCTGGCCGACCCCGAGCTTCCCAACAAGGTCATGTCGAACCGCGGCGACGAGGTGGTGAAATGCATGCGTTGCTACGTGTGCATGGCCGAACGCGCCACGACCCAAACGCGTCGCTGCGCTGTGAATCCGCTGATCGGGCGCGAATTCGAGGGGATGGAAATCGCCCCGGCCGCGCATGCGCGCAAGGTGCTCGTCGTCGGCGGCGGCATCGCCGGCATGGTCGCCGCGACCACGGCGGCCGCGCGCGGGCACGACGTCATCCTCTGCGAGAAGGAAGGCGAGCTCGGCGGCATCCTGCGCACCGAGGCGGCGCTTCCCTTCAAGCGCGAGATGTACGAGCTCGGGCGCACCTACGCGCGCACGTGCGAGCGCATGGGCGTCGACATCCGCCTGAACACCGAGGTCGACGCCGACTACTCCGACCGAATGAGCCCCGACGCGGTCATCGTCGCGGTGGGGTCCGAGCCCACCCCTCTTCCCATTCCGTGCGACGAGGACGCGCGCGTGCTGTCCATCGACGACTTGTACCTCGAGGGTGCTAAGGTGGGGCGTGAGGTCGTGGTGCTCGGCGGCGGGCTTACCGGCAGCGAATGCGCGCTCAACCAGGCGCGACGCGGTGTTGCGGCCCATATCGTGGAAATGCGCGACGGGCTTGCCATCGACGCGAACATTCGCCATCGCCCCATTCTTCTCGCCGAGATCGAAGACGCCGGGGTCGATGTGAACCTGAACGCGCGCGGCGTGCGCGTGACGGCGGAGGGCGTCGTCGTGGCCGATGCCGACGGGGCCGAGCGCCTTATCCCGGGCGACACGGTGGTGTGCGCCATCGGCCAGCGTTCCCGCACGGCAGCCGTCGACGCCCTGCGCGACGCGGCCCCGTTCGTGCGCATCGTGGGCGATGCGGTCCGTCCCGCCAACATCACCGCGGCGGTGTACGAGGCCTACCACGCCGCACTCGACATCTAAGGGAAGGCCCGCCCGGGCCGCGGCGAAGCCCGCCTGCGGCTTAGGGCGGGTTTCTCGTTTCGGGCCCTTGGCGGCGCGCGGTCGCGCTTTTTCGCGTCCCGTCTGCGAAGATACCGCGAACTTCGGCTGCGCGCGCCGCGGGCTTGGCTACAATGGGAAAATCGGTTCTGCCCGATGCGGGCAGGAAGCTTAAGAGACACTGGCACAAAAGGAGCGCCGCATGGAATTCGAAAAGCTGAAGAGAATCGCTGTGTTCGCGGGATCTTCCAACCCGAGACTGTCCGACGAAATCGCGCGTGAACTGGGGATTTCCCTGGGAAACGTGAAGCTTGAGAAGTTCGCCAACGGCGAAATCTACGCGCGCTATCTCGAAAGCGTCCGCGGCGCCGACGTCTTCATCGTGCAGTCGGTGTGCTCGAGCCCCAACGGCTTCGACGTGAACGACAACCTCATGGAGCTGCTCATCATGATCGACGCCGCCAAGCGCGCGAGCGCGCACAGCGTGAGCGCCGTCATCACGCACTACGGCTACGCGCGTCAGGACCGCAAGGCCGCGCCGCGCGAGCCGATCACGGCCAAGCTCGTCGCCGACCTCCTGACCACGGCCGGCGCCGACAACATCATCGCCATCGACCTTCACCAGGACGCTATCCAGGGCTTCTTCGACAAGCCGGTGAACCACATGACCGCGATGCCCATCTTCGTCGACTACTACAAGTCCATGGGCCTCGACCCCGAACAGCTCGTCGTCGTGTCTCCCGACGTGGGGCGCGCGAAGGCGGCGAAGAAGTTCTCGACGCTGCTCGACTGCGACATCGCCATCATGCACAAGGATCGCCCCAAGCACAACCAGGCCGAGATTACTGCGCTCATCGGCGACGTGAAGGACAAGGTTTGCATCCTGAACGACGACATGATCGACACTGCCGGCTCGCTTGTGGCCGCCGCTTCCACGCTCAAGGCGAAGGGCGCGAAGAAGGTGTACGCGTGCGCGACGCACGGCCTGTTCAGCGGCCCGGCGTACGACCGCATCGACAATAGCTGCATCGAGGAAGTCGTCGTGACCGACGCCGTCCCCGTGCCGCTCGATCGCCAGACCGGCAAGATCAAGGTGCTGACGCTCGCCCCGTTGTTCGCGCAGACCATCAAGAACGTGTACAACAACGGCTCGGTCGCCTCGCTGTTCGAATAAGGCATGCCGGCTATGTTTCTTATCGCAGGTCTCGGCAATCCCGGGGAAGAATACGAGCATACGCGGCACAACGCCGGGTTCGACGCGGTGGACAAGATCGCCGAGGAAATCGGCGTCCGCTACTGGAAAAACGAATGCGGCGCGCTCACGGGCAAGGGCGCGTACCGCGACATCGACGTCGTGCTGGCCAAGCCGCAAAGCTATATGAACACGTCGGGTGGCCCGGTGAAACAGCTCATGAACGCTTATGGCGTGGCGCCCGACCACCTGATCGTCATCCACGACGAGCTCGACATCGACCCGGGCACCATCCGCGTGAAGTTCGGGGGCGGGCACGCCGGCCACAACGGCCTGCGCTCCATCTGCGACAAGCTCGGCACGCGCGACTGGTTCCGCGTTCGCTGCGGCATCGGGCGCCCGCCGGGACGCATGCCCGTGGCGGACTACGTGCTGTCAACTCCGAAGAAGGACGCGGCCGACGATTTCGCGCAGGCGACCGACCTCGCGTGCGAGGCGGCGCTGTTCCTCATGCAGAACGGGCTGGAAAAGACGCAGCAGAAGTTCAACTAAGGCGGCGGGTGCCGGTTTGGCGCTCGCCGTTACCGAGCGGGACGAGCGGGGAAGCTTCGGCTTCCGGGGGCTAGGCCCGCTGGCTCATTCGGCTCTTTCGCCCCGGGCAGCGCGCCTGGGGCTTTTTCATGCCCTGCGGTTGCGGGTCCTTGGGGGTACAATAGGGCAATCGCGGCGTCGGGCGGGGCTCCGACGCGAACGCTCCTGCTCGGCATGATGGAAAAGGTGCGAAGCGCCCCGGAGCACGAATAGAAGGGGGCTTCCATGGCTCTTTCGGAGAGAGGGCGCACCTACGCGCTGTTCGCGATCGTCGTTTTCGCCTGCGCGCTCGGGTCGCTTACGCAAACGGTGATGAACTCCATGCTCGAAGGCGTGCGTGCCGATTTCGGCGTTGACGCGAGCATCGGGCAGTGGCTCACGACCATCTATATGCTCGCGCTCGGCATCACCGTCCCCGCGGTGACGTTTTTGTCGCAGCGCTTCTCGATTCGCAACGTGGTCTTCCTGGCGCTTGCGCTGTTGCTTGCGGGCGGCGTCGTCGACGTCTTCGCGCCGACGTTCGAGGTGCTCGTGTTCGGGCGCGTGCTGCAGGCGGTGGGCGCCGGCATCACGCTTCCCGTGCTGCAATCCATTGCGATGATGCGTTTCCCGCGCGGCCAGAACGGCACGGCCATGGGCATCGCCGGCATCGCCATGGGGTTCGCGCCGAACATCGGCCCGCTTATCGGCGGCGCGCTCGTCGACACCTGGGGTTGGCGCAGCTTCTTCGTGATCTTCATCGCTATCGTCTGCATCCTCATCTTCGCGACGTTCTGCCTGGTGGAAGCGGAAGAGGCGCCGATGCGCGACGCGCGGTTCGAAATCGTGTCCTTCCTGTATTCCACGCTCGGGTTCGGCGGCCTTCT
>CAKTSW010000138.1 GCA_934613165.1 uncultured Ellagibacter sp. | reverse complement strand
TCGGAAACGGCGGCCATGATGGCGCTCACCATGGGGATGTTCAGCGTAAGCGGGCATTCCTCTTCGCCCTTGCGGTACTTGACCAGCGGGGTTTTCAGGCTCACCGACGTAGGGATGCACGTGGAAGGCGTGTGGCCTGGAACCAACAGGTACTCGTTGAACGTGCGTGACGGCTCGTCGTAATAGTATGCCATGGGAAAATGACTCCTTCGCTGGACTAAAGGTGAGCAGATAGGTTGTTGACAATTATAGCCACGCCCATGCGCGCCACGGGCGACTATGCGGCAAAAAGCCCCGCATTTTCGAAACCCGCACGTGACGGCGCGGGAAGCGTTCGCCTAGCGCCGACGCCCCTTGCCTTGCGCACCGTCTCTCCCGCGCGAGAAGCGGGCAGCGGGCGCGGGGTCGAACCCGAGCGTCGAATCGCTCACCGCATGGGCGACCACACGCTCGGCCTCGGCAGCGGCGGCCTTTTTATCGCGCTCGCCCAAGGCGATGCGAACCTTGCCGTATTCCCACACGAGAAGCACGAGAAGGATCATCATCACGATGAGGTACCCGATGACCGAGCCCGGAAGACCCGTGAAATTCACGAGCAGCGTGGGCACGAACAGCGAGAACCCGAACGTGATGAGGTAAAGCTTCGTCACCGTCTTCTGCTGGCGCAGCACCGTGACCACCTGATAGAGAAAATCGATGCACGCCGTCACCCCGCCCGCGGCGAGCATGATGAAGCACAGGCCGCGGAACTGCTCGAAGTCCACACCGTAGAGGAAGCTCATCACGGTAATGCCGATCCAGCCCATGACAAGCGCCACGACCGCCGTGATGCCGACGATGACGGCAATCATCACGACGATGATGAGGTCGAAGCGCTTGCGTTTGTCGGGGTCGGCCCACACGGCGGCCATCTTCACGAGCATCGGCTTGTAGATGAGCTGCGCGGTGAGGAGGATGCCCATGGCCGGGAAGTACAGCGCGTTGTAGTAGAGCTGGTTGTCGTAGGAAAGCACGCCTTCCATGACGAACTTCGGCATGTTGTCGATGAGCGAGTACAGGAACAGCGCAACGAACAGGGGCGCGCACTGCTTGAACAGCGCGACGACGCTCTGCATGGTGGCGCGCTTTGACTTGGGCGTTTCCCAGATAGCGAGCGGAAGCGTCAGCACGACGAAGGACGCGCAGGCGGCGACGGCCATGGCGATGCAGGACACGCCGACGCTGCGCGTGATGAAGAGCGCCACCGAGAACACGACGAGCACCACCACCGAGCGGAACGCCTGGGAGATGCCCGCGAGGTAGAGCTTGTCCTTCTGCTGCAGGCGCCCCTCGTAAACGTCGGCCAGGCCGTCGACCATCTTATAGACGTACACGCCCATGCTGATGACGAACATCTCGCCCGCGTACCCGCGTATCGAGCAGTAGATCCACCCGACGACGAGCATGAGGGCGCAGGTGATCCAGCGGTTCACCTGGTAGTCCGAGAACGAGTGCGCCTCGGTGAGGTCGGAGATCTGGAACGTGCGCACGCCATAGTTCGCGAGGATCATGAGGAGCGACCCCGTGACGAACGCGAGCGAGAACATGCCGGCGAGCTCCACCCCCACAAGCTGCGTGACCACGACGGTGAGCACGGGGAACACCATGCCCCAGGCGCCCGTGCCGATGCTGTTGCAGATGTAGTCGCGCGTGGTGCGGTGCGAGGCGTACTCGGCAGGCTGGTCGCTAAGCTCGCCTTCGGTCACCGCGCCGAGAAGGCGGTTGCACCACCCGTTGATCGCACGCGCGATGAAGTTCTGCTTGCGGGGTTTTCCCTGCTTGACGGCCTGGTCGGGAGCAGCGTTCGTCCCGATTGCGCCATGGGCGGCGGCACTGCCCGCGCGTCTCGGCGCCTTGGCGCGGTGCCCGGCGTTGCGAAGACGTCGAGGCGCCTCGTGCGCGGCGGCCTTCCGTCGCGGGACGCGCGAGGCCCCTCTGTGCGTCTGCGCGCGACCGACGCTCACGCGTTCTTTCGGCTTATCGCCTGCCGTCTGCCCAGCCGTCGCTTGCTTGTCGTTCGTCTCGGATGTCATGAAGCGGATGAATCCCTTCGTTTCGTTTCTCACCGAGGATTATAGGGTCCCCCGCCGCCCGGCTTGCCGATTTGCACACCAGAAGCAGAAAAGCCGAACCCACGGCGCACCGCAGGTTCGGCTTTTCAGTGATCGCGCGGCCTTGACCGGCCGGCTGCGCTTGGCTCCTAGAAGCGCTGGAACTTCGCCTTCGGGGCACCGCAGATCGGGCACTTCTCGAAGTCTTCGCCCTTGTGGATGTAGCCGCAGCCCGGGCAGAGGTAGTACGCGTCGTCGTCGGCGGCGTCGATGTTGTTGTACGCCTCGAGGTACTTCTCGGCGTGGACGGCCTCGGCGAGCTTGGCCTTGGTGAACACCTTGACGGCCTTGGCGTTGCCTTCTTCCTGGGCCTTCTTGATGAAGGACGGATACATGTCGGAGGTCTCGTAGATCTCGCCGTTGGCGGAAGCGATGAGGTTCAAATCGATCGCTTCGGGGGCCGGCACCTCGGCGGTCGGGCGGACGTAGTCGGGGTCTTCGGCCTCGACGAGCGCGGCCTCGAGGTTGATGTGGATCTGCTCGGCGGCGGAAGCGGCCTCCCACAGACGTGCGAGCTGGTCGAAGCCCTTTTCCTTCGCGTACTTGGCGAAGGCGGCGTACTTGGCGGAAGCGCCGGTCTCGCCCGCGACGGCGGCCTTCAGGTTGTCGAGCGTGGTGCCGACCTCGGTCGTCGCATCGGCGACGGCGTTGAAGTTGCTGGAGTTCTCGGCGGTGGGAAGTTCGTTGCGAAGATTCATGAGTGCCCCTCTCGTTGGCGTTTCTTCGTGCTGGTTATCGTCTCGTCTTGATAAGTCCTTATTGATAACCTATCTCAATAAGTACTATACCCATCATCCCACTTTTTTGCAAGGACGGTTTTCGGGCGCCGTCTTCCTTCGCGAAACGTTCACATGCAAAGGAAGGCGGCGCGCCCGGATGATCGGGCGAACTATAATGGTCGGCGTACGAACGCAGCCTTTTATCGTGAAAGGACGAATCGCATGGAACACGAAGTCGCTTGGAAGAAATACGACGAGGTCGACCTCGAGGCGCTCGAGGGTCTGGCCTCGAACTACATCGATTTCATCTCGGAGAACAAGACGGAACGCCGTTGCGCCGCAGCCGCCATCGCCATGGCCGAGAAGGCGGGCTACGCCCCGCTTTCCGAAGCGGTGCGCGAAGGGCGCACACTCAAGCCCGGCGACAAGGTGTGGGCGCATTCCCACGGCAAGGCGCTCATCTTGGTCCAGATCGGGCGCGAGCCCATCGAGGGCGGCATGAACATCCTCGGCGCGCACATCGACAGCCCGCGCCTCGATTTGAAGCAGAACCCCCTGTACGAAAGCAACGGGTTCGCGCTTCTGGACACGCACTACTACGGCGGCATCAAGAACTACCAGTGGGTCACCGTGCCGCTTTCCATGCACGGCGTCGTCGCGAAGAAGGACGGCTCGGTCGTCGATGTGAACATAGGCGACGACGAGGGCGACCCCGTGTTCTGCGTGACCGACCTGCTCATCCACCTTGCGCGTCAGCAGATGGAGAAGAACGGCGGCAAGGTCGTGGAAGGCGAGGACTTGGACGTGCTCGTCGGCAACCGCCCGATGCCCGAAGCGGCAGGCGACGACGAAGGCGACGCGAAGGCCAAGAAAGAACCGGTGAAGGCGTTCGCCTTGAAGCTTCTGGCCGACAAGTACGACATCGCCGAGGAAGACTTCCTTTCCGCCGAACTCGAGGTCGTTCCCGCAGGTCGCGCGCGCGAGCTCGGCTTCGACCGCAGCATGGTCATCGGCTACGGGCAGGACGACCGCGTATGCGCCTACACCTCGCTCGTAGCGCAGCTCGAAGCGCCCGCCGACCTGGACAAGACGGCGGTGTGCGTGCTCGTCGACAAGGAGGAGATCGGCAGCGTGGGCGCCACGGGCATGGCGTCGAACTTCTTCGAGAACACCATCGCCGAGATCATGGAGCTTGCAGGGGAAGGCGGCATGCTGCCCCTGCGTCGCGCGCTCTCGTCTTCGAGCATGCTTTCCTCCGACGTGTCCGCCGGCTTCGACCCCGCCTACGCAAGCGTGTTCGAGCCGAAGAACGCGGCGTTCCTCGGTCGCGGGCTCGTGTTCAACAAGTACACCGGGTCGCGCGGCAAGTCGGGGAGCAACGACGCCTCGGCCGAGTACGTGGCACGCGTGCGCCGCGTGATGGACGACGCCGGCGTGACGTTCCAGACCGCCGAGCTCGGCAAGGTCGACGCGGGCGGCGGCGGGACGATCGCGTACCTTCCCGCAAAGTACGGCATGGACGTCATCGACTCGGGCGTCGCCGTGCTTTCCATGCATGCGCCGTGGGAGGTCACGAGCAAGGCCGACATCTACGAGGCGTACAAGGGATACCTCGCCTTTTTGAAGGACGCCTAGGAACACCCCGGCGAAGATAGGCTACACTGGTTGCGAGCAAGCACGCGCCCGGCGCATTACGCGTCGGGCGCTTTCACGTTAGGGGAGGGTTTCATGGCTCGCGAGCAGTTCGGATCGCGCCTCGGGTTCATCTTGGTCAGCGCGGGATGCGCCATCGGCTTGGGAAACGTCTGGAGGTTCCCCTACCTGGTCGGGCAGTACGGCGGCGCGGCATTCGTGCTGCTCATCCTTTTGTTCCTGGTCGTCATGGGGCTGCCGATCGTCATCATCGAGTTTTCGTGCGGGCGCGCGAGCCGCAAGGGCATCGCGCGCAGCTTCGATACGCTCGAGCCCGAAGGCTCGAAGTGGCACCGCTTCAAATGGATAGGGCTCATCGGGTCGAGCCTTCTGCTCATGTTCTACGCCGTGGTTGCCGGGTGGATGCTCGCCTTCTGCGCGCACGGGGCCGCGGGCGCCTTCGACGGCCTCGACTCGGCCGGCGCGGTCGAGCTTTTCAACGGGCTCATCGGCGACCCGATCGAATCGGCCGCCTGGATGATCGTCGTGCT
>CAKTSW010000137.1 GCA_934613165.1 uncultured Ellagibacter sp. | reverse complement strand
CCGCCGTTCAGGATGTTCATCATCGGCGTCGGCAGCACATGCGCCCCGATCCCGCCGACGTACTTGTAAAGAGGAAGCGCGGCCGATTCCGCAGCAGCCTTCGCGCAGGCAAGCGACGCGCCGAGGATGGCGTTCGCGCCGAGCGCGCCCTTGTTGTCCGTGCCGTCGATTTCGAGCATCGTCGCATCGATTGCGCGCTGGTCTTCGGCCTCGAAGCCGATGAGCGCTTCCGCGATGTCCTCGTTCACGTGAGCGACGGCATCGAGCACGCCCTTGCCCATGTAGCGGTGCGTGTCGCAATCGCGCAGCTCAACCGCCTCGAATGCGCCAGTCGACGCGCCCGAGGGAACAGCAGCGCGGCCGAACGAACCGTCGTCGAGCGCCACTTCCACTTCAACCGTGGGGTTACCGCGAGAGTCGAGAACCTCGCGCCCGAACACGTCTACGATCATGCCCATGCAAAAACCTCCTCGAAGGATTTTCCTAGCATCTTGAAGCGCCCGAACGTTTCGGATGCCTCAAGAATCTGACAATTCAGCACTATACCACGACGTTGCGCGCACGGCGGCCGAACAGGCGGCGCGTGGCGCCCGGTGCTGCGAGAGGAGAAGCCGCGGCGAAGAAGTCGCTAGAAAAAGACGGCAAGGGCAACAGCAAGGGCGATGCCCACGGCAAGAGCCGCCACCTCAACCGGGCGAACGCGCTTCTCGGTAAGGGAGGTTCGCGCGAAGCCTGGGCCGAGCGCGTTGTAGCAGCGCGCGTCCATCGCCTGCGCGAGCGTGTCGGCGCGGCGGAACAGGCGAACGAACAGCGGGATGAGCGCGCAGGTCCACGCCTTGAGCGCGGCACCCGGGCCGGACCCCTCGAACGCCGCCCCGCGCGCCCATTGCGCGTTGCGCACGGCAGAGAGCTCCTGGGCGGTCTGAGGGATGAAGCGAAGCGCGATCGAAAGCGCGCTCGCCGCGTCATCGGCGGGCACCTTCACGCGCCGAAGCGGTCGCAGGAAGCTGACGAATGCGAAGCGAATGTCATCCGACGTGGTGGAAAGGCTTACGAGCAAGCTGGCGTAAAGCAAGATGACGACGCGGACGCCGTTGAAGAGAGCGCACCCGAACCCGACGGGGTTGATGCCGACAGGCCCCGCAACGCCGAACGGCGTAAAGGACGCGAACGCGCCCGCCATACGAAGCGCCGAGAGGGTCGGCTCCTGAAGCGCCTGGTAGTTAAGGGAAATCGACCCGAATGCAAGAGCAACGACGACCAGCGCGTAGAGCGGAACCCCCATTTTAGCCACAGCGCCAAACGGGATGCTGCTCGCCGCATGCACACAGGCGTAGAGGATCGCCGCGATTAAAAGACCCGTCCACGTGTCCACGAGAAACAGCGCGATCGAGAACGCAAGGAGCAGCGTGATCTTCACGCGTGCGTCGAGCGCATGGACGAGAGAATCGCGCGCGATGTATGTTTGGACGTCGAATTGCATTGGTGCAGTATACCGCGCAACGAAAAAGGGCCGAGCGAACGCTCGACCCTTTATACGCAAAACGCTTACGCGAGATGAAAGCTATTCGGCCTTCTCCTCGGTCGCTTCCTCGGCGGGAGCTTCCTCTGCCTTGGCTTCTTCAGCAGCCTCGGCCTTGGGCTCTTCAACCTTCTTCGGAGCAACCTTCTTGGCTGCCGGCTTCGCCTCAGCCTTCTTCTCCTTCTTGGCCACGGGCTCGGTGCAGAGCTCCATGATGACCATAGGAGCGTTGTCGCCCTTGCGGAAGCCAAGCTTCATAATGCGGGTGTAGCCGCCCTGACGGTCGGCGAACAGACCCTGCTCGACCTTCTCGAAGATCTCGCGGACGAGTTCCTTATCGTTGCCCAGGGCAGCGATGGCGAGACGGCGGGAATGCAGGTCACCCTTCTTCGCCCAGGTGATGATCTTGTCGACGTCAGGACGAATCTCCTTGGCGCGCGACTCGACCGTCTTGATACGGTCGTTCAGGAAAAGGGCCTTGACAAGGCTGCGCTTCATGGCCTTAGTGTGGCTCCAGTCGGTGCCGAGCTTGCGCCCCTTCTTGTTGTGTCTCATGATCTCGGTCTCCTATTGCTTCAAATTGAGATCCATCGAAATGAGCTTATCCTTCACTTCTTCGATGGACTTCGCACCAAAGTTCCTGATGTTCAGCAGGTCGTTCTCGGAGAACTCGACGAGCTGACGGACGGAATGAATGCCAGCGCGCTTCAGGCAGTTGTAGGAGCGAACCGAAAGGTCCAGGTCCTCGATCTGCTTGTCAAGCTCGGCGTTGGACTCCTGGCCCTCAGGCGCGAAGATGGAGGGAACCTCTTCCCCTTCTTCCTCGTCGTTGCTGGAAAGGCTCAGGAACGCGCCCATGTACTGGTTCACGATATTCGCAGCACGGCAGACAGCCTCGGTCGGAGCGATGCTGCCGTCGGTTTCGACTTCGAGAACGAGCTTGTCGTAGTCGGTACGCTGACCAACACGGGTGTCGGTAACGTTGAGCGTGCAGCGACGCACTGGCGAGAACAGCGAGTCAACGTGGATGACCCCGATGGGATCCTCCGTGCGCTTGTTGCGCTCGGCGGAAACGTAGCCGCGGCCCACGCCGATGCGGATCGTCATGTCGAGGGTGCCGCCGTCGGCAACCGTCGCGATGACGTGCTCCGGGTTCACGAGCGTGAACTCGGTGGGAACGTCCAGGTCGGCGCCGGTCACCGTGCAGGGGCCCTCGGCGAGCACATGAGCGGTCGCCTCGGTCACGTCGTCGTTCAGAGCCTGGAAAACGAGGCCCTTCACGTTCAGCACGATGTCGGTGATGTCCTCGATGACGCCCTCCGCCGTGGTGAACTCGTGCTGCACGCCTTCGATCTGGATGGCGGTCGCCTTGGCGCCGTCAAGCGAGGACAAAAGCACGCGGCGCAAGCTGTTGCCAAGCGTATGGCCGTAACCGCGCTCGAGAGGCTCGACGATGTAGCGAGCTACTCGGTCGTTGACTTCTTCCGTTGTTACAGTAGGCCTCATGAACTCCGTCATGTTGAGTAAGCCTCCTTACTATGCTGCGATTACTTCGAGTAAAGTTCGACAATAAGCTGTTCGTTAATGTCCAAATCGATTTGATCGCGCTGCGGAAGGGCCAAAACATTGCCCTGGAGTTTCTCGATGTCAACCTCGAGCCAAGCCGGAACCTCGAAGCGAGCGTTCGAAACGAGGGCGCTCTTGATGACGAGCAGTTCCTTGGACTTGGGAGCCACGGAGACGACGTCGCCGGCCTTCACGCGGAAGGACGGAACGTCGACGCGGCGGCCGTTCACCTGGATGTGGCCGTGGGTGACGATCTGACGGGCTTCCTTGCGGGTGCGGGCGAAGCCGAGGCGGAACACGACGCTGTCGAGACGGGACTCGAGGATGCGCATCAGGTTCTCACCGGTGATGCCCGGCATGCGCTTGGCCTTCTCGAAGTAGCCGTGGAACTGCTTCTCGAGGACGCCGTAGATGAACTTCACCTTCTGCTTCTCGCGAAGCTGCATGCCGTATTCGGATTCCTTGCGACGACGCTTGGGCTCGCGCTTGGAAGTTTTAGAGCTGCTGTACCCCAGCACAACGGGATCAAGGCCCAGCTGGCGGCAGCGCTTAAGAACCGGAGTTCTGTTAATTGCCATGGTTATCTGATCCTTTCAGTTACACGCGACGACGCTTGCGCGGACGGCAACCGTTGTGCGGGATGGGGGTGCAATCCTGGATGCTGGCGATTTCAAGGCCTGCAGCCTGGAGAGAACGGATCGCGGTTTCGCGACCGGAACCCGGGCCCTTCACGTACACGGCGACCTTCTTCAGGCCGTGCTCCATAGCCGTCTTTGCAGCGGCTTCCGCAGCCATCTGCGCCGCGAACGGCGTGGACTTGCGGGAACCCTTGAAGCCGACGGTGCCGGCGGACTGCCAGGAGATCACGTTGCCCTGAGGATCGGTGATGCTCACGATAGTGTTGTTGAACGTGGATTTGATATGCGCGGCGCCAACGGCAATGTTCTTGCGCTCGGAGCGCTTGATGCGCGCACGCACTTGTTTCTTAGCTGCCACTTATCTGCTCCCTTACTTCTTCTTGCCGCCGATTTGCTTACGGGGTCCCTTGCGGGTGCGCGCATTGGTATGCGTACGCTGACCGCGAACGGGCAGACCCTTGCGATGACGAAGACCGCGGTAGCAGCCAATCTCCATGAGGCGCTTCACGTTCTGGGAAACTTCGCGATGCAGGTCGCCTTCAACGGTGAGGTTCGCCTGGATGTAGTCGCGGAGCTTGCCGAGGTCCTCTTCGGTGATGTCCTTGACGCGGACGTCCGGGTTCACGCCGGTTTCCGCGAGGATCTTCTTAGAGGTGGTGAGGCCAATGCCGTAGATGTAGGTCAAGCCGACTTCAATGCGCTTATCGCGAGGAAGGTCGACACCAACGAGACGTGCCATAGGTAATATCCCCTTCTTTCTTCCTAGCCCTGACGCTGCTTATGACGAGGGTTCTCGCAAATCACGAAAACCTTGCCATGGCGTCGGATGATTTTGCACTTGTCGCACATTTTCTTGACCGAAGGACGTACCTTCATTTCAAATTCCTTTCGGTTATGCGTTCTTTTCTATATACAAACGTCCAGCCGCAGACGTTATTGCCAAAAGGCGTTGCGCGGGTGCGCGATTACTTGAAGCGGTACGTGATGCGCCCGCGGTTCAAGTCGTAAACGGAAAGTTCGACCGTTACTTTGTCTCCCGGAAGAATCTTGATGTAGTGCATACGCATCTTGCCGGAAATGTGGGCCAGGATTTCATGCCCGTTTTCGAGCTCGACCTTGAACATCGCGTTGGGCAGGGCCTCGAGGACCGTGCCTTCAAGCTCGATTACATCTTGTTTCGCCAACTGTGCTCTCCTCAAAAGGTAGTCTTAAGACAGCGAAGATAGATGATACCTTATTACGTTTGTACTGGGAAAGAAAAGTGCGTAAGAGCACACAAAACCAACAAAACCATGTTGTGGCTTTCAAATTACCTGCTTGTCAGGCCCGCGGTC
>CAKTSW010000136.1 GCA_934613165.1 uncultured Ellagibacter sp. | reverse complement strand
ATGCCGCCGAGGCCGATGGAAAGCACCGTGTCGAAGCGCGCGTCGGAAATCTGCTCGGGGTCCTTGAAGCGCTCGGAGGCGCCGGATGCGTGGAGGAACAGGTTGTACGGCACGATCGTGGTGCCGATGAGGCCGACGGCGGTGAGGATGCCCTTCGAGGCGTCCTGGCCCTCGGGCAGCGCCGGGGTGAAGAGGCCGGCCGCAACCGCGCCCCAGTCGACGGGCGAGAACAACGCGGTGATGAAGAACACGAGGCCCATGAAGATGACGATTGCGGTCAGGATCTTCTCGACGAGCTTGTAAGAGCCGACCCACATGCAGATGAACGCCAGAATGCCGATCACGATGACGACGGGAATCATCGGGATGTCGGCGATTGCCTGAATGCCCAAGATGCCGCCCGTGATGTTGCCGGTTTCGTAAGCGGTGTTGCCGATGAAGATGGCGATGATAACAATCACGATTGCAATCCATTTGAGCACCGGATGCGAAATGCGATCGCGAATGTTCTCACCGAGGCCTTCCTGGGTAGCGATGCCGATGCGCGACGCCATCTCTTGGAAGATGATGGTCGCAACCGTTGCGAACAGAAGGCACCAAAGCATCGTGTAGCCGTAGCTTGCGCCCGACACCGTGCACGTGGTAACCGTGCCCGGCCCGACGAAGCCCGCAGCCACAAGCGCACCAGGGCCGATGCTCTTGAACTTTTGAACGATCGAGCTTGCCATATCCGCTCCTTTCCTGGAGATCCGACCCGCTTTTCAAGCGGTTGTGAAGAAAACGTGTTTCACTTTAGCAGAATGTAGTGACCAGCTTTATGACAGGTTGGTTAACAACGTGCCACGGGTTCGAATTTTCGGCGGCAAGGAGCGGAATAGGCGAAATGGGCTGATTTGCGGAACGTGCGGGCTATTCGCTTGCGGGGCGAAGCTCGATGCCCGCCTGCGTGAGCGCGCCTCTGATGTCGCGCGCGAACTCGAGCGCATGGGCGTTGTCGCCGTGCACGCAGATGGTGTCGGCCGCAACCTCGATGGTCTTGCCGGTCGCGCTCTCGATGGTGCCCTCGCGCACCACGCGCACGACGCGTTCGACCGCGAACTTCTCGTCGGCGATGGTGGCGTTTTCCTGGGATCGCGGCACGAGCGTGCCCTCGTCGGTGTAATTGCGGTCGGCGAAGAACTCCTGCGCAACGCGAAGGCCCGCCGCCTTGCCGGCGCGCGCGAGCTCGCCGCCGGCGAGCGCGACCAGCGTGAGACTCGGGTCGAAGTCGGCCACCGCCTGCGCCACGGCGGCGGCGAAAGGCGCGTCGACGGCCGCGCGGTTGTACAGCTGGCCGTGGGGCTTCACGTGCGCGAGGCGCACGCCCTCGGCGCGGCAGAACCCGGCGAGCGCGCCCACCTGGTACAGCACGAACGCGTACGCCTCGTCGGGGGAAAGCGCGAGGTCGCGGCGGCCGAATCCCTGCAGGTCGGGGTATCCCGGATGCGCGCCGATGGCAACACCCGCCTCGGCGGCGAACTTCACCGTGCGGCGCATGACGACCGGGTCGCCCGCGTGCATGCCGCACGCCACATTCACGCTTGTGACCAGGGGAATCACCTGATCGTCAAGGCCGAGCTTGTACCGCCCGAAGCTTTCTCCCAAGTCGCTGTTCAAATCGACGCGTGCCATGTTCCATCCTCTCCTTGTGAAAAGACCCCGGGCTTGCGCTCTCGGGGCCTTACGCTCGTTCACGGCTATTGTACTTGTTCGCCTACATGATGTTGCCGGCAAGCGCGTTCGCCATGATTTGCGCAACCTGGCAGCGCTCGACGGTTCCCTGGGGCGCCAGATCGCGCGTGCCGTCGTTGTTGTCGAAACCGTTGATGACGCCCGCGTCGACGGCCCAGACGGCATAGGGGCGAGCCCAACCGCTCGTCTGGTCGGTTCCCTGAAGCGCGTCGTATTTCGCGCTGTCCGCGCTGCTCACGTCGGCACCAGAGGCTATGGCCATGACCTTCGCCATCTGCTCGCGGGTGAGCGCGTCGTCGGTGCCGAAGAGGTTCGACCCGTCGTCGTAGCCGGTCATGACCCCATGTGCGACGCACCAGTTCACGGCGGCGGCGTACCATTGGCTCTGGTCGACGTCGGGTTTGTCGCATGCGGCCGCTATTTCCTCGTTTCCTAAGTAATTGTAGAGGACGACGGCGATTTGCGCGCGCGTGGTCGCTTCGGCCGGGCGGAACTCGTTCGTGCCCCCGATGCCGTGCATGATGCCGCGGGAAACGGCGAACCGCACGGCATCGTAGAACCAGTCGCCCGCGTACACGTCGGTGAAGCGCATAAGGTGCTCGCGCTCGTTCAGCAGGTACTCCACGGCGGCACCGGCATCGATCGCGCCGTGCGACCCGCTCACCACGCCGTTGGCGTCGGGGATCGTCCGGTCGTTCGTGTCGTCGTCGATGGGTTTCGCCGTCGAATAGACCGCGTCGCACGCCTCGTCGACCGACGCGTCGGGTACGGCGGAGAACAGCAGCGCGAAGACGCCTGCGGTAAGCGGCGCGGCCTCCGACGTTCCGCTCGCGCGGGAATACTCCGAGGTGCCGGTATAGCTTGTGGAGCAGATGAGCTGGCCGGGGGCGCTGATGTCCTTGCTCGGGTTGTAGTCGGACCAGGCGATGTTCGCTCCCTGCGTGGTGAGGGCGGTCACGGCGACGCATTCGTCGAAGTCGGCGGGGTACATGTGATCGGTGCGCGCTGCACCGGTTGTCTGGTTGCCGTTGCCGCCCGCGCACACGGTGACGATGCCGTAATCGTTGCGCGCGGTCTTGATGGCGGAATGGAGCGCGTCGTCGTTGAGGGAATCCCCGTAGGCGCCGAGGCTCATGTTGATGACGCGCAGGTTGTTGATGGAGCCGGTTTCAACCAGGTCGAGCAGGTACGTGTAGCCGGCGACCACCGAAGCGGTCGTCGCCTTCTCGCTTGAGGTGTCGCCCCAAACCTTCACGGGAACGATCTTGGCGTTGTACGACCCGCCGGCGATGCCGCGCGAGTTGTTCGCCTCGCCCGCGATGATGCCGGCGACCGACGTGCCGTGTCCCACGGTGTCGCCGGAGCTGCCGTTCGCGTAGAGCGGCTTGTTGTTGTAGGAATCCCAGGCGACGTCGCGCAGGATGACGTTCTGCAGGTCCTCGTGGTCGCCGCGCGCGCCCGTGTCGAGCGTCGCCACGGTGACGTTGCCGTTCGATTTCGTGAGGTCCCAGGCGTTCACGATGCCGGCGTTGTAGAGCCAGTACTGGTTGTACGAGGCATTGGGGTTCGACACCTGTGCGTAGGGGTCGTTCGGCATGCTCGTGGCCGAAAGGACGGAGACGCCCTCGTCTTCGGCGGCGGATCCTCCTACGCCCGCAACCTCGTCTCTGCCTGCGCTCGGCACGTCGTCCACCAGGTCGTACACGTAGTTCGGCTGCGCGCTTGCCACGCCGGGGAGCGCCTGCGCCGCGGCCACGGCCTCCGAAACGCTCTTGCCGTCGGTGATGCTTGCGGTTGCAAGGGCTCTTCCGTCCGCCCCTTCCACCTGGTCGGTGACGGTAAGGCCCGCGTCGGCGAGCTCGGCGGCAAGCGCGCTTCCCTCGTCGTCCTCGGAAAGAAGGCTCACCGCGTCGCCGTCAAGGGTGAGGAGCACGCCTTGCGAATCGACGCCGTCGACGACCCCGTCGAAAAGCGCGGGGTCGTTTTGCGTCTGCGCGTCGTTTGCGCTATCGGAGACGACGATCGCCGCCGCGCCTGTGACGGGGTCGCTTCCCTCCTCAGCCGCGAAGGCGATGGCGGGTGCGGGGAAGGCGACGCCCGCTGCAAGCAGGCAGGCGAGCAACGTGCGAGAGAATCTGCTGGTCATGCGCATGGGAAGCGGAACCTATCCCTTCAGATCGACGTTCTTCGTGTCGGTGATGAGCATGCATCCCGGCGCGTGCGTGATGGCCAGCGGCGGCTTGGAGTTCATGACCACGGCTTGGGGCGTCACGCCGCATGCCCAGAACACGGGCACCTCGCCCTCGTGGATGTCGACCGGGTCGCCGAAGTCGGGTTTGCCGATGTCCTTGATGCCGATGACGGACGGGTCGCCGATGTGCAGCGGCGCGCCGTGAACCTTCGGGATGGCACCCGAAATCTGCACCGCCTTCACCACCTGGTCGTACGGGATGGGGCGCATCGACATGACGGTGTTGCCCGACATGGACCCAGCCGGCGTGCACGGCACGTTCGTCAGGTACATGGAGACGTTTCTGCCCTGGGTGTTGTGGCGCATCTCGATGCCGGCCTCGACAAGCTCGCTTTCGAACGAGAACGAGCACCCGATGACGAACGACACGAAGTCGTCGCGCCAGTACGACGACACGTCGTCGACCTCGTCGACGAGCTTCCCGTACTCGTAGATGCGGTAGCGCGGGAAGTCGGTGGCGATGTCGCAGTCGGTGGCGCAGATGGTGGCTTCGCGGGCGCCCGTCTCGGTCACTTCCAGAAGCGGGCAGGGCTTGGGGTTGCGCTGGGCGAACAAAAGGAAGTCGTAGGCTTGCTCCTTCGGCAGCACGATGAGGTTCGCCTGCGCGTATCCGGGGCACAGCCCGCTTGTGGGGGCCGTGAAATCGCCCTGGCGGATAAGGTGGCGCGCCTCGCGCGGCGTGGCGGAAAGCATCTGCTCCCACACGGCGTCCGTAACGCCTTCGGGCTTCTTCGGTGCCGGCATGTCGATTCCCATGGTGCTTCCTTTCGTTGATCGTGCGTTTCCAAACCTGATGAAGTCAGCGAGCGGGGCTGTGGCGCATCGCCTTGTGCACGTTTGCGTGGTCGTGAAAAGGCGACGGGGCGGCGCGGGTCGCAACCCGCGCCGCCCCGCGCGTTTCTTATACCTCTCCTGCGAGGAACTTCTCGATGAATCCGGTGTCGGCGAGGCCCTGGCAGAACGTTTCGTTCTCCAAGATGGAGTACTGGAAGTCGAGGTTGGTCGAAACGCCCACGACGACCATCTCCTCGAGCGCGGTGCGCATCTTGGCGATCGCCTCGGTGCGGTTGCGCCCCAACACGATGACCTTCGCGATCATCGAGTCGTAGTA
>CAKTSW010000135.1 GCA_934613165.1 uncultured Ellagibacter sp. | reverse complement strand
TTTCAGGCGCGATGCCACACTTATATCCTTATATTCGAAATCTTCAGGAAGCGATTCGAATTTGTCTTGAGCTCGGCCGAGGTGACCTTGATCATATTCTTTCTCGGCATCAAGCAAATTCAAGGCATTTTGACACAACTCAGCTTTTGGCGACGCATCTTGATAGTCACCAGCTTGGAGGAAGGCGCTTCTCGCATCGCTGAGAGAGCCGCTCTCGAAAAGAGTCCGACCTCTTCCGTAGAACGCTTCTTTACGACACTCGGCAGAGTCTTCGACGTCCAGCCCATCAAGGCTTGCCAACGCCGCCTCATAGTCACCCTCGGCAAGAGCAATCATTGCATCGCAATATGAAATATAGTCACCCGCATCGTCTTTGTTCGACTTCGAAAAACAATCCTTTGCTTCTTGATAATTTCCCTGACCCAGGCATTCCATTCCTCTGCCATATTCATACGAAGGAACAGCGACGAACGCGACAATTAGCCCAATCACGACAACCGCAGCAAAACACGCAGAAATGATTGCAACTTTTCTCTTTGGAAAATGTCTCTTGTTTATTTCGGCACCTGTGTTTTCCTCCTGAGGTTCCTCACTCAACTCAGGAGAAACACTCTCCCCATCAGCATTCTCGACCCCTACTGAATCAGACTGCCTATCTCTTTCTTCTTCCAACATCAACCTCTCTCCTTTCCCATTAACTTACCTAACATTTTTCAAAGCCAAGATCAGAAAGCGTCGCGCCCGTTCCGCTTTCAATCAATATGTCTTTAACCCCTGAAACCAAACTGCGCACATCAGAGCTATTGTCGGAAATTAATCCCTTGCCCGACGTCGTTGCATAACCATCAACCCGCATACCACTAGCGGAATAGTCGTCCCACTTAACTTGAGATCCCAAAGAATACGTTCCTAAGTCAAGAACGCCCGTCCCCTTCTCACTCAAAGATGCGTATCCTATATTCGTATTCGCTCGGCCTTGCAGTTCAGCTTCCGCTTGGTGGTAAGGGATAGTGAGATCCATCTCAACAAGCATGCCAGAAGAGCTCACACTTAAATCTGACTCATATCGGCATTTCAGATTTCCATCTTGCCTAGCCTCGACAGAAACCTTGTAGTTTTTCCCAGGGTAACCTTTCGTTACCCCACCCTTCTCCCTAACGTATTCAACAAAGAGCCAGAATCGGCAATCTGCTTCTTTTAAGCTAATTTCATCTGAGGGTTCAAGGGATTCATACAGTTCAAGCGCTTCTCGATAAGACCCCTCATCAAACAGCTTGTCTGCTTTTGATTCATTTGTTGAACATCCGCACAGCAAAACGCATAACGCTATCGCAAAAACGGCAAAGCAGCGTTTCATTACGACCCCCTAATCACTTCAACTTATCCCGGCACCTAATAGCCATTTAGTTTGCTAGTTTAAATATCCTAAATTGGGATATTTTGAATCATAGCATATCGTCAGCGCATGGATATTGAAGCGAACACCGTTATTGGCGCTTTTTTGCGCAGCGCTCGTCGCCGAGAGCAATTGACTCAGAGCGATCTAGCTGCTTTGCTGAATAAGCCTCAATCCTATGTGTCAAAAATCGAGTCGGGGGAACGTAGCCTTCACGTATCTGAGCTATTTGACTATTCGAATGCACTAAATGTTTCCCCCGAAGATTTAGTTGCAGCAATGCGGACTTATCTCGATAAGTAGTTTAAGCCTCATGAGGTAACGACCACTTTCGACCAATATCCTAATTAATCCCAATCCGCCGTCAACCCACAAAACCTGCGAGAGTCGTATACGGCTTACCGATGCAGGAGAAAGTCGATGATATTCACGATTTCTATCCAGCCGGAACTCCTCAAACCGAAAAAAGACTAGATTTATTCATTATCCAATCTAGGCTTGGGTGAAGTTTTGCGAGGAGTTCAAGTCACTGTTTGGGTGATGGGCGGATAGGGCGCCGATTCGCTTGCCAAGACAGAATATGTTCTTTGCGATGCTTTGCTCATTCGAGAATGATTCTTGCAAAACTAAAATCAATTTTAGTAAAATCAATTTTAGTAAAAACGTTTTTAGCTAATGGAGGCTTGCATGTTTATCGGGCGAAAGCGTGAACTAACCACATTGCGAAGGCTTTACGAAACAGAGTCTTTCCAGCTTCCTGTTATGTACGGTCGCCGCCGCGTTGGAAAAACCTCGCTCATCGCGCATTTTGCCGCAGAACTGCCCACCATTTTCCTCACTGCAATCGAGGACAGCCCTCAAGCGAACTTGCGTAATCTCAGCCGTGAGTATTTCATATTCGAGCATCCCGAGGCCGATCCAGCTGCTGCTCCAGTGTTCCCCGATTTTCAGACAGCTTTCGAATCCATCTTCGCTTTAGCGAGGCAACGCCGCATCGTTCTCGTTATTGATGAGTATCCATACCTCGCAAAAGCCGAGCCGAGCGTTTCATCAATACTTCAAATGCTTATCGACCGCAATAAAGATGCTTCGCACCTGTTCATGATTTTGTGCGGCTCATCGCTTTCGTTTATGCGCGAACAGGTGCTTTCGGAGAAAAGCCCTCTATATGGGCGCAGAACCGCACAGCTTGAAATAAAGCCGCTCGATTTTTTCGAGTCGCTGAATTTTTTCCCTGAGGCGAATTCCGTGGATGCGGCATGCTACTACGGCATGGTTGGTGGGATTCCGCTGTATCTGAAACAATTTGACCCGGCGCTCACTTTAAATGGAAACATCGAAGCGGCGTTCTTGGACCCGAGCTCGCTTCTGTTCGAGGAGCCCACAAACTTAGTGAAGCAGGAGGTTCAAAAGGCTGCCGTTTACAATGCGGTAATTGGAGCCATCGCCGACGGCAGAACGACAAGCAATGAAATCGCCACGACGGTGGGTTCGACCTCGGCGGAAATCAACTACCCGCTGAAGGAGCTGCAGCGAATCGGCCTGGTGGAGCGCGAGCTACCGTTTGGAGATAAAAGGCGACGTGGCGTGTATCGGCTATCCGACAATTTGTTTGCGTTTTGGTACCGCTTCATCTTACCGTCAAAGTCGCTAGTAGAGCGCGGGTTATCGACGCGGGTGCTTAGCCGTATCGAGGAGCATTTACCGGAATATATGGGCCCCGTTTTCGAACAAATCTGCCGAGAATGGCTATGGCGGCAAAACACTGCGAATGCATTGCCATTCGAGTTCGACAACGCCAATCGATGGTGGGGAAGCAACCCAGCAACGCACTCTCAAGAGGAAATCGACATCGTCTGCGCCGATCAATCGCGCGTCACAGCAGTATGCGAATGCAAATGGCGCAACCAAGCAGTGGAAGCCTCGGTCCTAAAAACACTCGACCGTCGAGCCTCCCTCGTAAACGCCGGGAGCGAAGCCTATCGTTGCGTTTTTGCAAAGACCAGCTTCACAGAAGGCTGCGAAGAGCTGACGCGGCAAAACGACAAGTATAGGTTGGTAACGTTCGAAAACATGCTGCGATCCGTAGCCCTTTAGTAGTCCTTCGCGGCGGGGCTGGCCATCCATTCCTCGTAGAATTCCTCGTAGGCGTCGGCGAGCACCGCCTCGCGGGCGCGGCGCATCAAATCGAGCAGGTAGTGCAGGTTGTGGATGGAAAGCAGGATGCCGCCGAGCATCTCATCTTGCTTCACAAGATGGCGAATGTAGGCTCGCGTGTGGTTGCGGCACGTCGGGCACGTGCAGGCGGGATCGAGGGGCGTGAAGTCGCGGGTGAACTTGGCGTTGCGCATGTTCATGCGGCCCTGGCTGGAAAACGCCGTGCCCATGCGCGCCGTGCGCGTGGGGAGCACGCAGTCGAACATGTCGACGCCCTCGCGCACCGCACGCACGAGCGTGGTCGGGTTGCCCACGCCCATGAGGTAGCGCGGGCGGTCGTCGGGAAGCGCGCGCGCCACCTGGCCCAACGTCTCGAACATAGTGTCGTGGTCCTCGCCCACCGAGTACCCGCCGATGCCGAAGCCGCCGAAGCGACGCCCGCCCGCAGCGAGGCTCTCGTCCTCGATTTGGCGCAGGCGGCGGATACTCTCCAAGCGCAAGTCGAGGTTCATGCCGCCCTGCACGATGCCGAAGAGCGTCTGGTCAGGTCGCTTGTGCGCCGCCAAGCACCGACGCGCCCACATCGCCGACAAATCGACCGCGCGCTCGACGAACTCACGCGTCGCAGGATACGGCGGGCATTGGTCGAGCTGCATGGCAATATCGGCGCCGAGCGCTTCCTGGATGCGCATGTTCTCTTCGGGCGTCCAGCGCACGTAGCTGCCATCGTAGATGGAGCGGAACGTCACGCCGTCGTCGTCGAGCTTGCGCGTGTCGGCCAGCGAGAAGATCTGGAACCCGCCCGAGTCGGTGAGCATCGGCCCGTCGTAGTTCATGAACTTGTGCACGCCTCCGGCTTCGGCGACCACGTCTTCACCCGGGCGCTGCGACAGATGGTAGGTGTTCGCAAGCACGACCTGGGATTTCAGGTCACGCAGCTGCGGCGGGGTGATGCCCTTCACCGTGGCCGACGTGCCCACCGGCATGAACATGGGCGTATGGAACTCGCCGTGCGCGGTTTGGTAGGTGAGCGCGCGGGCGTTTCCGCTCGTGGCGTCGCACGTGCAATCGAAAAGCGCCATCGTTAGCGCACCTCGCTTTCAATCAATGCTGGGCTGCCGCAAACAGGAAGCGATTCCGCCCAGGCCGCGAACTCCTCCATCGTGCCATGGGCCACGCCTTCAAGGCCGCGACCCTCGGGGTCGAGAAGATGGTCGGTCACAAGGTACACGTCCACGCCGAGCTTCGCGGCGGCAAGGTCGTCGAGCGTGTTGTTGCCCACCATGAGCGCGTCCGCCGCGGAAAGCCCGCAGTGCTCGAGCACCTCGGCGTAGTATTCCACCTGCGGTTTCACCGCCGTCGAGTTCTCGTAGGTGGAAATGTAGCGAAACGGCGCGCTCGCGACGCCTGCCCACGCAAGGCGCCACTCGACCGCGCGGCGCGGGAACATCGGCTGTGTGGCAAGCACGAGCGGGTACCCCTTCGCAACGAGCGCATCGACGGCGCGACGTGTTGCCGGGTTGGGAACGACGTCCGCGCCGATCGCCCCGAAGCGCGTATCGTAGTAG
>CAKTSW010000134.1 GCA_934613165.1 uncultured Ellagibacter sp. | reverse complement strand
GATACTCAGAGCGCCCGTGAGGGAATTCTTGTAGCCAAGACGCCCCTGAAGGACGTTCTCAATCGCCGTCGAGCGGTAGACCAGGTTGTAGCTCTGGAACACCATCGCCATGCGGCGGCGAATCTCGCGAAGCGCGCGCCCATGGGCGCGCGTCGCTTCCCGCCCGTCGAACGAAACCGACCCCGAGGTCGGGTCGACGAGGCGGTTGATGCAACGCAGGAGCGTCGATTTGCCGGCGCCCGAGCTACCGATAAGGGAAACAAATTCCCCTCGACCAAGGGAAAAGGAAGCGCCGTCGAGCCTGTTCTGAATGCCGTCATAGCTTTTAGTCAGGTTTTTCACCTGAAGCAACGCCTCATTCGCGCTCACCGGCGCCCCCTTCCCTTCTTTCATGCCGCATCCATTATGCAGCCCTTTCGATTATTCCTCGCCGATGAGCTTGCGGAAGTCGTCGTAATAGGAGTCGTCGGCAGGAGTGAAGGTGACCTTGCCCGTGGTCTGCTTCCACTTGGTCACGGTGTCCTTGTCGGAGGGGTCCTTGAAGAGCTCCTTGTTACCGGAAACGGCGTCGGAGCACATGTAGTCGATGACCTTCTTGTTCATGTCTTCGGGCACGTAGTCCGTGTTCACGACGAAGGGAACGGCCGGCACGGGCAGCGAGGACACGCAGCGCAGCTTCACGCCGGCGTACTTGTCGAGCGGGGCCTCGAGGCCGGACTTGATTTCGTACACCGCGCCGAGCTCGCCGTTTTCGCCCTCGACCACGTTGTAGTTGTTGGCAGCGCCGGTGTCGTCGCACGCGCAGAAGTCGGCGTCGCCGGTGAGCACGTTGTAGATGGAGTTCACATGGCTGCCGCCGAAGAGCACCGTGTTGAAGAACTTGCCCGACTCGCCGAGCTCTTCGGAGTCGGAAATGCCGAACTCGGTCGCAAGGGCGATTGAGGGGATGACGTAGCCGGAGGTGGAGGAAAGCTCGACCCAGGACATGTTCTTGCCCTGCATGGCGTCCTTGGTGAGCTCGTAGGAATCGCCCTTCTTGTACTTATCGGCGTTCTCTTCGAGCACGAGGACCTGGGAATGGTAGGAAACCTGGTTCAGCTTGCCTTCGCCGTCGGAAAGGACCCAGGCAACCTCGACCGCGGGGTTCTTCTTGTGCAGCTCGACGTATTCCTTCGCGCCGAGCGAGGCGTAGTGGGCCTTGCCCGAGTTCACGGCCTCGATGCACACGTTGTAGTCGGTCGTGGTCATCGGCTCGCACGGCACGCCGGCGCCCTCGGACATGGCCTCGGCGATGAGGTCGCGCATGTTCTCGTACTTGCCCTCAGACGCGCCCGGCTCCCACGCGAAGACGAGCTTCTCGGGGGCTTCGACCTTCTTTTCGTCGGATTTAGCGTCCGATTTCGCGTCGCTCTTGGAGTCGCTCGAGGAGCAGCCCGCAAGGCCCGCCATCGCGCCCATTGCAGCTACCGTGCCCGCCGCGACGAACTGGCGGCGATTAAGGTTCATTTCCATGTGGTTCCCTTCCCTTTTTTCTACGCATCGAAGCGCGGCCCGCAAAGCAATCGCTCTACGGGCCGCGCTCTACATTGGTATAGCTTACCATGAAATTACTTGTAGCAGTCTAATAGTTTACGCTCTGAGACTATTACACCTGCGCAGTTGGCTGAAAGGCATCTTCCCTATCGCGGGCAGACCGCCCGCGCGCACGTTTTATCAGCAGCTCGAAGAAGAGGAGCCGTCGGCATCGTCGCCGCAGCAGCTTGCGTCCTCACCCGCTTCCGCGCGCTTTTCCGCGTCCTTCTTGCGCTTGCCGGCGAAGAACCCGGCGAGGTTTTCCGGCAGCTCGTAGGGCGCATCAGCACCCGGTTCGGCGACGCGCCCCTGCAGCACGACTTCCATGATACCGCGCACGAGCAAGTCCGTCGGCGGCACTTCGTAGTAGGTGCCGTTGAACGGGAACAGACGGCACTTCACGTCGTAGTCCGAAAGGTCGCGGCAGCAGTCGCAGTCGTTTTCCTCGATGGACGGGCAGATGTCGACATCGTTCACGCGTACCGTCGGCGAGCTGTAGAAGCGGTACTGCTCGGCGAGCCATTCGTTGTCGACGTTGACGGAGTTGAGCACGATGTCGTACCCGCAGGCCGCGAGCACCGGGCGGCACAGCTCAACCGCGCGCTCGACGCGCTTGTCGGCGCCCTGGCAACGTTCGCACACGGTGAGGTCGAGGTACAGGAAGTCGACGACGACCGTCTTCTTGCGACCGGCGTAGGCGTCGTCGGTGCAGCTGTACGCCGCGTCCGAGCTGTACGGCGGAAGCGTCGCCGATTCCGCGGCGGGCACGGGCGCGGGCTGCCACTGGTCGAACCCGACGATCGAGCGCTCGACGGGCGCGGTGCCCTGGGCGCTTTCGGCCGCCTGCTTTCCCTTGCGAGCGCGCTTCGCGGCGGTTGCGAGCTTGCCGAGCTTCTGCTTCTTTTCCTTCTTGGTCATACGTTCCCCTTCGTGGACGCGGCGATTCGACGATTTGTTCCCATGATACGACAGAAAAGGGCCCGAAGGCCCTTTTCATGCTTGCGTATGCAAAAGCGTTTCAGCCGCCCGTTAGCAGCAGCCACCGCCGCAGCAACCGCCGCCGTCGACCGCGGGAGCGTTGCCGCAGCCTTCATAGGGACCGAAGTGGATGGAGCGGTCGCCGAAGATCTCGAAGTACTTGCCGAAGCGCGTGTCCTGCACGTAGCTGCAGGAGTTGCCGCACACGTCGAGGCGCAGGTCCTTGAAGAAGCGATGGTGGTCGTCCAGATCGAAGTAGTTCTCGCACCCTTCGATGCCGCCGCGGTAGATGGCGGTCTGGCCGTACTGCTCGCAGATGTCTTCCTGCGTGTCGGGCAGCTTGAACGCGCGGACGGTGCGCGAGCTGTACTGGATGTTGCCGATGAGCGCTTCGACTTCGGGGTTGTCGATGGTTGCGGCCGAGGAGCTCATGTAGCGGAAATCGACCCAGCCGACGCGCGACATCATGCGGCGGAAGTCCTCGATGTACATGGCGCCGCCGAGGCACTCGCCCAGAAGAACCGGGTTCTCGTTGATTTCCTTCGGCACGCGGCGGTCGGCGAAGATGTCGGAGAAGTACAGCTCGCCGCCGATCTTAAGGACGCGCCAAATCTCCTTGAAGACCTGTTCCTTCATGGGCGACAGGTTGATGACGCAGTTGGAGATGACCACGTCGACCGAGCCGTCGGGGATGGCGGAAAGGTCCTCGATGTAGCTTTCGACGAACTCGACGTTGTCGTAGAACTTCGCGGCCATTTCAGCCTGATGGCTCTTGGCGAACGCAAGCTGGTCGGGGTTCATGTCGACGCCGATGACCTTGCCTTCGGGGCCGACGAGCTTGCTCGCCAGGTACACGTCGCGGCCGGTGCCGCAGCCCAAATCGAGCACGGTGCAGCCCTCGAGCGCCGGCGGCAGCGGGCTTCCGCAGCCGTAGAAGCGGGAGGTGATTTCCTCGGGGATCTCGGCCAAAACGTCCTGGATGTACTGGGGCAGGCAGTCGGTGCCGCAGCTGCACGTATGGGTGGCCATCTCGCCGCCGTTGTCGACGGACATCTTGCTGTAGTATTCCTTGACCTGCTCGCGAATATCGCTCATGTCGCTACCTTTCTCGTTATTCCCAGGTTTGCACTGGGCATTGTTTGAAACGATACTTTTCTATGCAACTATTGTCAATGGTCTTATAGTCGATAGCGGCCCGCTCCGCGCTGCGGCGGGGCGAGCCGTTCATGCTACTTTTCCGCCGGAACCGACTTGTGCTGCTTCTCGATGAGCTGCGTGAAGAGAAGCGCCGCCAGGCCGCCGCCGATGAGCGGAGCCACGGTGTAGACGAGGATGTCGTTCAGCGAGCAAGCGTTACCGAAGCCGACGATCGCGGCGACGATGCGCGGGCCCAGGTCGCGGGCCGGATTCAAGCCGGCGTCGGTCATGGGGCCGACGACGCAGATGATCATGGTCACCGTCAGGCCGATGAACAGCGGGAACAGGTTGTCGTTCGGGCGGCCGACGTTGCAGTCCTCGGTCATCGAGAAGATGACGAGCACAAGGAGGAACACGCCAACGCCCTCGGCGAGGGCTCCGACGAACGGGGAGATGACGCCCGCGCCGGTGTTCGGGAAGATTTCGATCCAGATGGAGGCGGCGCTACCAGGAACCGCCGGGTCGGACATCGTCGCACCCGTGGCGGCCAGGTTGGCGGCGACGGAGTCGGCGAAGAACACCCACAGAAGCGCAGCCGCGATAATCGCGCCCACGAACTGGGAAATCACGTAAACGGGGAATTCCTTCCACGGCAGGCGTTTCGACACGCACATGGCGAAGGTGACCGCCGGGTTGAAGTGCGCGCAGGAGAGGTTGCGCGTCACGTAAATGGCGATGGCGATGGTGATGCCCCACACCATGCCGACCTGGAACGGGCCGGTGTGCGCCCCGTACAAGGTCGCGGTCGCCACGGCGCCGATGCCGAAAAAGCACATCATGAAGGTGCCAAGCACCTCGCCGATGACGGCTTTGACCGTCTTGTTTTCCTTTATTGCTTCTGCCACGTTGCTTCCTTTCGAGCTTTCCTTCCGCCGCGCACGGCCCGCAGCCAAGGCCCACACGGCAATCCCGTTAATCCATACCAAGCTGCTAGTGATTCGCATACTATATGATTCAATAGCTACTATTGTCAATTATCTACTATTCTGATTTACGAGTATTTGACTTTATGCAACACGCCTCCCATCAGGCACGACGTAAGAAGCGTCTATCGGCGCCGAGCGCAAGACAGCGTTAATCCTATTATTCAACTAGGTTGGAAACCGTTCGTTAATCCCGAGCAACTTGATAGTATTTTCCCAGGTCAAAAGGTATTCCTTTTCGAAAAAAATCGACCATTTCCTTTATTCACGTATCGCAAATAGTGGGTAGTGTGCTATATCTGAAAAAAGTTTAGTTAGGGGAACCTTTTTACACCGCCTTTGGAAGGAAACGAAATGACCCAGACCGCAAACGTCTCCCGCCGCACGTTCGTGAAGGGCGCCGCCGCGACCGCCGCATTCGCAGGAATGGCGGCCATGGCAGGCTGCTCGAC
>CAKTSW010000133.1 GCA_934613165.1 uncultured Ellagibacter sp. | reverse complement strand
ATGGAAGGAGCAACCATGACCGAACTTTCCGCGATCGAGGGCGGCGGCGTCACGTCGGCCCTCGGCTTCACGGCTGCGGGCATCCATGCGGGCTTCCGGAAGGAACCCGGCCGCGGCGACCTTGCGCTCGTCGTCGCCGACGACGTGTGCGCGGCTGCGGGCATGTTCACGCAGAACATCTTCTGCTCGGCGCCCGTCATCGTCTCGCGCGAGCACCTAAGCGACGGGGGAGTGGGCGCGCCCTCGTACGGCGCCGCGCGCGCGGTCGTCATCAACTCCGGCATCGCGAACGCCGCGACGGGGGAGCCGGGGCTTGAGCATGCGCGCGAGATGGCGCGCATCACCGCCGATACCGTTGGGTGCACCGAAGACGAGGTGCTCGTCGCCTCGACCGGCGTCATCGGGCAGCATCTTCCCATGGAGCCTTTGAAGACGGGCGTGCCCGCGGCGTTCGCGGCGTGCTCGCGGGAAGGCGGCGCCACGGCGGCCCGCGCCATCATGACCACCGACACGCATCCGAAGGAATACGCCGTGTCGTTTTCGGGCGACGCCATCGGGTATGCGGGCCGCACCTTCACGGTCGGCGGCATGTCGAAGGGCTCAGGCATGATCATGCCGAACATGGCCACCATGATCGCCGTCATCACGACCGACGCCCCTGTTGCCGCAGCTCACCTAAGCGAAATCCTTCATAGCGCGGTGAACGTGAGCTTCAACAAGATCACCGTCGATTCCGACACGTCCACCAACGACACGTGCGTCACGCTCGCAAGCGGCGCCGCGGCGCCCGGAGAGGAAGCGTTCGCGCCCGGCACGCTCGCGTTCAAAGCGCTCGCCGAGGCGTATCGCGCGGTGTGCGTGCACCTTGCGCGCGAGATGGCCGCCGACGGCGAGGGGGCCACGCGCCTCGTCACCGTGAACGTCACGGGCGCGGCGAGCGACGCCGACGCCGACGCGTGCGCGCGCACGATCGCGAACTCGCCGCTCGTGAAGACCGCCATCTACGGCCACGACGCCAACTGGGGCCGCATCGCGGGTGCTGCGGGGCGCTCGGGCGCGTCGTTCAACCAGCAAGACGTCTCCATCGACATCATGGGCATCCCCGTGTGCCGAGGCGGGCTCACCGTCCCCTTCGACGAGGGCGAGGCCCTGCGACGTTTCGAGGCGCCTGAGATCGTGCTCGACATCGACCTCGGCGCCGGCACTTGTGAAACCACGATGTGGACCTGCGATTTCTCGCACGACTATGTAACGATCAACGGAGACTACAGGACTTAATGCTATGAACTACGATAATATATCCAGGCCGAACGGCGTCGACACCACGACCGGCGAGGTTCTCGCCGAGGCGATGCCCTGGATCAAGAAGATCACCGGCAAGACGGTCGTCATCAAGTACGGCGGGTCCGCGATGGTCGACGAGAAGCTTCGCGCCGAGGTCATGGCCGACATCGTGCTTCTGAAGATCATCGGCGTGAAGCCGGTCATCGTCCACGGCGGCGGGCTTGCCATCACGGAGGCGATGAAGCGCTTCGACATGCCGTTCAAGTTCGTCGACGGCCAGCGCGTCACGTCCGACGAGGCCATGAGGGTCGTGCGCTCGGTGCTTGCCGGCCAGGTGAACCAGGAACTCGTCGAGGCCATGAACGATCATGGCCGGGTCGCGGTGGGCCTTTCGGGCGCCGATGGGGCTACCATCGTCGCCGAGCAGGCGTCGCCCGAGCTCGGGCGCGTGGGGCGCGTCGTGCGCATCAACACGCAGCTGCTCGAGGACCTCACGGCGGCCGACTACATCCCCGTGCTCGCGTCGGTGGGCATCGTGGAAGAGCCCGGCAGCGGCTTTTTCAACGTGAACGCCGACGTCGTTGCAGGCCATGTGGCTGCCGCCATCGGTGCGCACAAGGTGTTCTTCCTCACCGACGTCGACGGGCTCTACCGCGATTTCAGCGACAAGTCGACGCTCATCTCGCGCATGAGCCTCGCCGAGGTGAAGGACATGCTCGAGAAGAAGCAGGTGTCGACGGGCATGATCCCGAAGCTGAACTCGTGCGTCCGCGCGCTCGAAGCCGGCGTGCACCGTGCCCACATCCTGAACGGCACGACGCCGCACGCGCTTCTGCTCGAGATGCTCACTGACATGGGCGTCGGCACGATGATCACCAACAGCGACGAGAACGAGCCGGCCGAATCGCGCCCGCTCGACAGCTTCGCAAGCAAGCTGAGCTAACGAAAACGCAGATGAAACGCCCCTCCGTGCGCGGAGGGACCGACCCTTAAGGAGGGCATGAACATGAGCCTCGCTCATGAGCAAAAGCTCGAAGACGAATACGTCATGCACACCTTCGGCCGCAAGCCGGTCGAGCTGGTTTCCGGCCACGGCATGACCGTGGTCGACGACGAGGGCAAGACCTACCTCGACTTCATCGCCGGCATCGGCGCATGCAGCCTGGGCCACTGCCATCCCGCGGTGACGGGCGCCGTCGCCAAGCAGGCGGAAACGCTCATCCACGTGAGCAACTACTATTACATCGAGCATCGCGGGGAAGTCGCGAAGCTTCTGTCGGACATGCTGAACGACGGCGCGGATGCGGCCGAGCCTTGGCAGACGTTCTTCGCGAACTCCGGCGCCGAGGCGAACGAGTGCGCCATCAAGCTCGCGCGCGTCTACGCGCGCCGCAAGGCCGAAGCGGAAGGACGCGACCCCGAAACCGCCCCGCGCGTCATCGTCACGCTGAAGAAGAGCTTCCACGGCCGCACGCTCGCGACGCTCGCCGCGACCGCCCAGCCCTCCAAGCAGGAGCTTTTCCAGCCTTTGCCCGACGGCTTCGTCGCCACGCCGCAAAACGACGTCGCGACCCTCGAAGCGCTCTTCGCCGATCAGGGCGACTCCATCTGCGCCGTCATGCTCGAGCCCATCCAGGGCGAAAGCGGCGTGCATCCCTGCACGAAGGAGTTCATGGAGACCGCGCGTCGTCTCACCGCGGAACGCGGTGCGCTTCTCGTCTGCGACGAGGTGCAGTGCGGCATCTACCGCACGGGCAAGCCGTTTGGGTTCCAGAACTTCGGCGTCACCCCCGACATCGTCTCCATCGCCAAGGGCGTGGCCTCGGGCTTCCCCTGCGGCGCCTGCGCGGCGCGCGCCGAAGTGGCCGCCGCGTTCAACCCGGGCGACCACGGCTCCACCTTCGGCGGCAGCTGCCTCGCGGTCGCCGCGGCCGAGGCGACGCTTCGCGAGATCCAGGCTGAAAACCTCGCCGACAACGCCGTCGAGGTCGGCGCCTACCTGCGCGAATCGCTTGAAGCGCTCCCCGGCGTCGAATCCGTTCGCGGCATCGGCCTCATGCTTGCGGCCGATTTGAAGGAAGGCGGCAAGCCGGCGCCCGATGTGGTGCTCGAAGGGCTTGGCGCGGGGCTTCTGCTCAACGCGACGGGTGCGCACACGCTGCGCTTCCTCCCGCCGCTTATCTGCAGCAAGGCCGACGTCGACGCGCTTATCGAGAAACTTAGTGGGCTTTTGTAAATTCGCGCGCTTCGCGGCGCACGTTTGCGTTACCTTTGGAAAACAGTTTTGAACTGGGAAAGGATAGATTCATGAGCGAGCAAAAAGACAGGGTCGTTTTGGCCTACTCGGGCGGCCTTGACACGTCCGTCTGCATCAAGTGGCTGCAGGAAGAGCGCGGCCTCGACGTCATCGCCGTGGTGGGCGATGTGGGACAGGAGCACGACGGCCTCGAGAAGATCCACGACAAGGCGCTGCGCACCGGCGCGATCGAGTGCCGCGTCGTCGACATGCGCGAGGAATTCGCCAACGAATACCTCAATCGCGCGCTCGCCGCGAACGCGCTCTACGAGAACAAGTACCCGCTCGTGTCCGCGCTTTCCCGTCCGCTCATCGCCAAGCACCTCGTCGACATCGCGCATGAGTTCGGCGCGAAGTACGTCGCGCACGGCTGCACCGGCAAGGGCAACGACCAGGTCCGCTTCGAGGCGTCCATCATGATGCTCGACCCGAAGCTGCAGATCATCGCCCCGGTTCGCGAGTGGGACCTGAAGACCCGCCCGCAGGAAATGGACTGGGCCGCGGCGCACGGCGTCGAGGTTCCCACCACGAAGAAGTCGCCGTACTCCATCGACGACAACCTGTGGGGCCGCGCCATCGAATGCGGCGTCCTGGAAGACCCGTGGAACGAGCCGCCGGCGGACATCTACACCATGACCGCCGATGCCGACGCCGCTCCCGACACCCCGACCGTCGTCGAGATCTCGTTCAAGGACGGCATCCCCTGCGCCCTCGACGGCAAGGAGATGAGCTACCTCGACATCATCCTCGCGATGAACAAGATCTCGGGCGAAAACGGCTACGGCCGCCTCGACATGGTGGAGAACCGCCTCGTCGGCGTGAAGAGCCGCGAGTGCTACGAGGCTCCGGGCGCGCTCGCCATCATCAAGGCGCATAAGGCGCTCGAGGACATCTGCCTCGAGCGCGACGTGCTCCACTTCAAGCTCCACGTCGAGCACGAGTGGGCCGATCAGGTCTACAACGGCAAGTGGTACGCGCCGCTCAAGGCCGGTCTCGACGCCTTCCTCGCCACCACGCAGGAAAAGGTCACCGGCACGGTGCGCCTGCGCTTCTACAAGGGCTCCTGCACGGTCACCGGATCGAAGAGCGACTACTCGCTCTACACCAAGGAACTCGCGACCTACGACGAGGGCGACACCTTCGACCACAAGTCCGCGAAGGGCTTCATCAACATCTACAGCCTCTTCGGAAAGGTCTGGGCTGAGAAGCATCGCTAAGGGCAAAGTTCCGCCGGCCTACCGGCCGGCGGAACGAGCCGATGCTGCGTGGGATTCTGGCGGCACAGGTGCCGCTCCAAGGTTTCGTCGCGTACCTTCAGTACGCTTCCTCAACCTTTCACGGCGCCTGCACTCGCCAGAATCCCGCTCGCTGACTTCGATGCGTCCTGTGATTTCGACAATACCGCAGGTCGAACGGGGTCAAGCGAGCGTTGTCTTCAGAACGAACGAACCAAAGGGCGCTCGAAACGAGCGCCCTTCTCATAAGCGAAAACGTAGAGCGTAATTCCCGGCGGCCTTCACAAAGCGAGTTCCGCAGTGAAGCGAGGAC
>CAKTSW010000132.1 GCA_934613165.1 uncultured Ellagibacter sp. | reverse complement strand
TGTTCTCGACTTTCGCGAGAACCTTAAGCCCCAGGGGAAGGAACGTGTACACGCCCGAAGCCGTCTTGCGGATCATGCCCGCGCGCAGCATAAGCTTGTGGCTCGCGATTTCCGCGTCGGCCGGGTCCTCTTTCAGCGTCGGAGCATACAACTTGCTCATTCGCATGATTTCGCTCATAGTTTTCCAATCTCTTCCATCAACACGTCGACGATGGCGTGCTCTTCCACTTTCCTTAAGACCTGGCCGCCCTTGAACACGACGCCCACGCCGTCTCCGCAGGCCACGCCGATATCGGCGTCGCGCGCTTCGCCGGGCCCGTTCACCACGCACCCCATGACGGCCACTTTCACCGGCGCCTTCACGCTTTGCAGGCGCGCTTCGACCTGCGTCGCCAAATCGATGAGGTTCACCTGGCACCGCCCGCACGTGGGGCAGCTGATGATCTCGGGGCCGCGCCGGCGCAAATCGAGCGCCGAGAGCAGCGTCCAGCAGGCGCGCATCTCGACGACGGGGTCGTCGGTAAGCGAGATGCGCATCGTGTCGCCGATGCCCTCTTCCAGAAGAATCCCCAGGCCGCTGGCGCTTTTCACCACACCTTGGAACCGCGTTCCCGCTTCGGTGATGCCGATGTGCAGCGGAACCTCGGGGATTTCGCGCGCGAGCATGCGGTAGGTGCGCACCGTGGTCATGACGTCGTGGGCCTTCGCGCTTACCACCAGGTTGCGAAAGCCGCGACCCTCGCAGTAGCGCACGTAGGAAGCAGCCGAAGCGGCGAGTTTCTCGGGCAGCGTGAGGTCGTCGCGCGCCGCAAGTTCCTGATCGAGCGAGCCCGCGTTCACACCGATGCGGATGGGGATGCCCGCCTCGCCCGCAGCGTCGAGCACCGCGTCGGTCTTCTCGAGCCCGCCGATGTTGCCGGGGTTGATGCGCAGCTTCGCGGCGCCGCGGCGGGCGGCCTCGATGGCGATCTGCGCGTCGAAGTGCACGTCGGCGACGACGGGAAGCGGCGAGCGCTTGCACACTTCTTCGAACACGTCGAGGTACTTGCGATGGGGAATGGCCATGCGAACCACCTCGCACCCCGCGTCCGCAAGGGCTTCGATCTGGCTCACGTTGGCGTCGACGCTGTCCGCAGGCGCATTGAGCATCGACTGGACGACGACGGGGGCCCCGCCGCCGAGGGGGACGCCGCCCACCATCACGCGGTGCGTGAGGGCATTGGGCTTCGATCCGTTGGTTGTAAGGTCTTTGTTGTACATGATGGCTATTCTACCAGCGTTGGCGGACGCGCGCGAAGACGCCCGCGAGAAAGGCACAGACAACCGCGCCGCGATTAACGAACCCGCCCGCAGGCCGATTGAAGGCCCGCGGGCGGGTTTTGGCGTATCGAGCTGCCCTAATCTTCCACACGAATGACGGAAGGCTCGGCGCGCAACACGTCGTCGAGCTGGGCGATTTCGGCGAGCACCGCGCGGACCGAAGCTTCGGCCGCGGTGTGGGTCACGTACGACAGGTTCACTGTGGCGTGCTCGGAATTGCCGCGCTGCACCACCGAGCGCACGGAGACGCCGTGCTTGGCGAACACGCCGGCCATGGCCGCGAGCACGCCGGGACGGTCGGCGACGGCGAAGCGAATGTAGTACTTCGTCTTCAGGTCCTCCATCGGGACGATGGCGAGGTCGTCGGTGCAGGTGCACCCCACGACCGGGGGGATTCCCAGGGTAAGATGACGCGCGACTTCGAGCACATCGCCCATGACGGCGCTCGCAGCCGCTCCCGCGCCCGCGCCTTCGCCGAAGAACATCGTCTCGCCAACGGCGTCGCCCGTGACGTAGATCGCGTTGAACACGCCGTTCACCGTGGCCAGCTGATGCGTTTTCGGCAGCATGGTCGGATGCACGCGCACGTCGATTCCCTCGGGCGCGCGGTGGGCGATGGCCAAAAGCTTGATGACGTAGCCCATGTCGTCGGCGGTTTCAAGGTCGAGCGTCGTGACGTTGCGGATGCCTTCCGTGTACACGTCGGACATGGTCACGCGCGAATTGAAGGCGATCGACGCGAGGATCGCAATCTTCGCCGCGGCGTCGAACCCGTCGACGTCGGCGGACGGGTCGGCTTCCGCGAAGCCCTTTTCCTGAGCCTCTTTCAGGGCCTCGTCGTAGGACAGCCCGTTTTCGACCATGCGGGTGAGCATATAGTTGGTGGTGCCGTTCACGATGCCCATGACCGAGGTGATCTCGTTCGCGAAAAGCGAATGCTTGAGCGGGTCGATGATGGGGATGCCGCCGCCGACGGACGCTTCGAAGGCGATTTCGCGGTTCGCCTTTTCCGCAAGCCCCATGACCTCTTCGCCGTAGGTCGCCATGAGCGCCTTGTTGGCGGTGACGACGTTCTTGCCGGCCGCGAGCGCCTTGGTAACCAGATCGCGCGCCGCCGTGGTGCCGCCGATGAGCTCGATCACGATGTCGATGTCGGCGTCGTTCACGATGTCGTTGTAGTCGGTCGTGAACAAATCACCCACGCCGTGGGCGTCGGCCTGAGCCTTCTCGCGCGAGCACACGCGGGAAAGCTCCAGGTCGATGCCGTAGTGGCGCTTGAAGTCTTCCTTATGCTTCTGCAGGATGTCGATGCAGCCGCCGCCGACGGTGCCGGTGCCGACGAGTCCGAGTTTGATGGTCATGAATCCTCCTGGATATTAGATATCGCGAGCGTAGAGATCGGCGTAGGTTTCGCGGCGGGTCACGACGCGTGCGTCACCGTCCTTCACGAACACGACCGCCGGCTTGGGCTGGCCGTTGTAGTTGCTCGACATGGTGGAACAGTACGCGCCCGTCGCGAAGACGCACGCGATGTCGCCCACCTCGGGGTGCTGGATGGGCATGTCGATGACGACCGCGTCGCCGCTTTCGCAGTGCTTGCCGCACAACGTGACGATCTCAGTGCGGGGCTCGGCGGCCTTGTTGGCGATGACGGGCTCGTAGTCGGCGTGATAAAGCGCCGTGCGGATGTTGTCGGACATGCCGCCGTCGATGGCGACGAACTTGCGGATGCCGGGCAGCGTCTTCAAGATGCCCACGGTGTAGAGCGTAACGCCCGCATTGGCGACAAGGCTGCGACCAGGCTCGACGAGGATGTGCGGCTCGTCAACGCCGTACTTCGCGCAGAAGTCGCGTACCGCGGACGTGGTGCATTCCGCGAATTCGTCGATGGAGGACGGCTTGTCCTCGGCCGTGTAGGCCACGCCCAAACCGCCGCCCAAATCGAGCTCGGTGATGGCGATCCCGTATTCCTTCTGCACGCGGGCGATGAACTGCACCATGACTTCGGCCGCCTCGCGGAACGAATGGAGCGCGAAGATCTGCGAGCCGATGTGGCAGTGGAAGCCGACGAGCTTCACGTTCGGCGCCGCGACGGCGTCCTTCACGCACGAGAACGCGAAGTCGTTGAGCATGGTGAACCCGAACTTGCTGTCTTCGCAGCCCGTGCGGATGTATTCGTGGGTGTCGGCTTCGACGCCCGGGGTGATGCGCATAAGGACGGCCTGCTCAACACCGAGTTTTCCCGCGATTTCGGACACGCGGGCAAGCTCGATGCGGCTGTCGACCACGATGCGGCCCACGCCGGCGGAAATCGCCTCGGTGAGTTCGGCCGGGGTCTTGTTGTTGCCGTGGACCACCACGCGTTCCATCGGGAAGCCCGCCATCTGCGCGCAGGCGAGCTCGCCGCCGCCCGACACATCGAGGCACATGCCCTCCTCGTTCGCGATGCGCACGACTTCCTTGTTCAAAAACGCCTTGCTCGCATACGCGATGTCGGAATTCTCGTAGCGGGAATGGAACGACTCGCGATAGCTTTCCATGCGATAGCGGAGGTCGGCCTCGTCGAACACGTAGAGCGCCGTTCCCTCTTCATGGGCGAGCTTCACCATGTCGACGCCGCCGATGAACAGGTGGTTGTCGCGGACCTCGGCGGTGCGGGGAAGCACCTCGCCCAAGTCCATGGTGGTGCGCATGTCGGGTTTCTTGCTTGTATCGGATGCAGGTAAAGACATAGCTGTCCTTTCTAAGCCGTGGAATTTTCCCAGTCTATCATTCGCGCGCGCGAGCTTCGTTTCCCATTCGTAAAAAGCACGCGTTCTATAGGCGGATGCGGCACGAGATAAGCGACGCAAACGCATGGAGCGCCCGCCATCGGGCCGCAATCGGATCGAAAGACCGGCATCTGCCCCTATGCCCGGCACAACTTCAGCGTGAACGACGCCCCCTCCAAGGAACCCTTCCCAGCAACAAGAGTCGCGCCCATACGCCCCGCCGCCGACTGGGCGATAGCGAGCCCCAGCCCCACATGGCCCCCTTTGCCTTTGTAGCAGCGCTCGAACACATGGGGAAGGTCATCGGCATTTATTCCCGGACCGTCATCGGAAACCTCGACCGAGGCCGAATCTCTCTCGGCGAACACCGACACGCGCACCTCGCCTTCCGCATAGCGGATCGCGTTCGAAAGCACGTTGTCGAGCACGCTGCCCAGCAACTCCTCGGTCGCAAGCGCCGCGACCTCTTCTTCGGGCGCCTCGACTCGCACGGACACGTCGCGCGCGGACGCGAGACCCCGCGCGCGATCGGCGCAGCGCAGCGTCGCCGCGACGAGATCGACCCGTTGCAAATCGGCGGGGCCTGATTCCCCCTCCAACCGCGATAGCGACAGCAGCCCCTCGACGACCTCGGTGAGCCGCACGCTTTCGTCCATGATGACGCGCGCGGCGCGCTGCGGCGGGTCGAACACGCCTTGTTCGATCCCCTGCGCATAGCCACCGATCGACATGAGGGGGCTTCGCAACTCATGAGATACGTTCGCGAGGAATCGCTTCTGACTCTGCTCCGCGCGCTCAAGGCGCCTCGACATGCCGTTCATGGAGCGCCGTAGGTCCTCGAGTTCCCCGAGCTTGAACGCCGACTCTATTTCCGCGAAATCCCCGCCCCCTATGCGCTCGGATTCGCGGCAAAGCCGCTTGAGCGGGCGCGTTATGCTGCGAGCCGTTGCCGCCAATGCAACGAGGGCAAGAGCGGAAAACGCCGACGAGATGCCCAAAACGAGAAGTGACGACGCATCGACCCACTCCCCGATATGGGAAGTCGGGCAATACACGATGACCC
>CAKTSW010000131.1 GCA_934613165.1 uncultured Ellagibacter sp. | reverse complement strand
CTTGTAAGTAGGTATAAAAATCTTCACTTTGTGCTAATTCATTCATAGATTGAGGAATGTTTTGGAGCGTTGCTTCTACTTTGGCTTTCCAGTCGTTCATACGCTTGTCTGAAATAGCCGATTGAGCCAATCCAATATATTCGGCTAATAAACCGCCACCGGGAATAGCTGAAACAGCCCCTTTAGCAGTAGCAATCAAAAAATTTCCTATTCGCTCATTCATAAATAACACTTCCTTTCAATCAATAATTTTAGCATAGATAAGAAAGCAAGTCTAGCGTTGCCCTCCGGGGTCAGAGGGTCGCTGGGTTCTGTGGTTTCCTCCGGCTCTGTGGCAGGTGTAGGTTCGGTTATTTTGTATTCCTCTCCGCCGCCTGCATAGGCAGTCATGGAAAAGCCGCCCGTAAGGATAAGGGCGGCAGCAAGTGTCATAAAGGTATGTAAGATTTTTTTACTCATTCTCGGTGTCCTCCTGTCTGGTAAATGTGTTTGTGGTGGAAGCAGCAGGGGCAGCCTTTAAAGGGCTTTCCTGTTTGCCGTTTAAAAAGGTGGAAAGCTCTGCCGGGGTCATGCGTAACGCACGCACCATTTGAACGATCTGCAAATTCTCTACCTCGGTTTTCTGGGCTTCCAGTTCTCTAAGCCTTGTCTGTTGTTTGGAAATTGTTTCTTTGGTCTTTGCAATTTCCGCTTCAATTCTTTCTAACTTCATCATGTGAAAAACTCCTTTCTTTGTGTTATGGCAACCGCCCATAAGCATAAAAATGTTGCTGCCAATAAGGGGTATTGACGGACGCATAGGAAATCGGGTTGCCGCAATGTATCATCATGCCGTTACCAACATAAATTCCTACATGGCTTACCGCACTTCCGCTGTCATATGTCCCGGTAAAAAAGATAATATCCCCCGGCTTAGCTTCGCTTGGTGCGATTGGCGTTGTGTAGTTGAAAATACCTTGTGCGGTAGTTCGCCCCACATTTCCCACGCCGGACTGATTGATTACCCAGCACACAAAGCCGGAACAATCAAAGCTGGTACTCGGAGAGTTGCCGCCCCACACATAAGGGTAGCCTAAATATTTTTCTGCTTCCGCAATCATGGCGGCAAAGCGTTCATCAGATAGAGCGTCCGGCGGTATCTCATAATCGGTATACTGCCCGCCGCCCGGTGTCCCGGCATAGATATTTTCTCCGAACACGTCCGGCTTATTGCCTTTGGTTTCCATGTAAATATCAAACATTTCCTTTTGCTGTGAGGTAAGAAGCTCCCCGGCAAGGGTAGAGATGTTTTTGTTTGTTAGGGTCACATGGAGAATGTAATAGTCGTAGGGGACTTCCTCGGTGGTTGTTTCCCCGGTTTCCGGGTCAGTGGTGGTTTCCGTGCGGTAGCGTGTCTGTACTTCTTCCCGCAGAGTAAGGGTATATTGCTTTTCAAACAGGGCTTGTATTTCTGCCTGTGCTTCCGCTCTGGTGTAGGCATGCAGCTTTGCGGTCAGATAAGAAGGCGATTCAAAAGGGTTATGCCCGATTTCGTCTAAGTGGTATTGGTATTCGTCATAGTCCGGGTAATCGGTTTCAATATTTTCGATTTTCTCCCGCAGCTCACTTTCCAATGCCTTATAGTCAGCTTCCACTTCCCGGATAGCTTCATCTTCGGCGGTGTAGGACGTGCCAATAATGGAAGTCAAACCGCCCTCAAACATGGCAGAGCAGGAAGTCAGCCCCGCAGAGAGCAGGGCAAAGAGCAGCAAAAAAGCAAGGATAAGTAAAATCAGTTTCCACTGCTTCACAAAAAAATCTGTGGTATTCTTTGCACCATTAGCGGCTTCCTTTGCCGTCTTTTTGGCGGCTTTTGCTGTTTTTCCGGCTGCACCAGCGGTTTTCTGTTTTGCCCGTAAGTCCCTTGCATATTGCAGCTTGATTTTCTGTTTTTGGTAAAAGTGGGAGAGGGAGTTGTCTGCAATCTCCGGGTGTTCTTTGAGGGTCTTTTGGTACAGGTAGTTTATATCTGCCTTTTGGCTTTTCGCTTGCGCTTTTTCAAGTTCCCGGTAGGGCTTTAGCTTATGGCTTCTGATACCCTCCCTTATTTTGCGTCTGGCTGTGCCTGCCGCCCGTTCTGCTAAAAGCTCCGTCTTATGTACGCCCTCCACGCTGGAGTTATCTTTTTCTACCTCGTGTACTTTGCAGTGTATGAAAGAGGTCACTTCCCGAATAGGTCGTTCTGCCGGATTGTGCTTGAACTTCCCGTTTGGCGGTTTGTCCCGTTCTTCAAAGTACAGGCGGGTCTTTGCCCGCCCGGTTGCTTCATCAAAGCGTCTGGCGGCTTTAATGCGTTTCTGTTTGGGGATATTCGCCTTTGCCGTATCCAGCCTGTCCGCTGCCTTTTCTGATTTACGGATTGCCTTTTGCAAATCCGGGTCGGCACGTTCTTCCTCGGAAAAATGCAGACGGGGATTTTCACGGTTAAGGGCTTTTTCAGCCTGCTTGTTTTCCTTTGTGGCTTTCTTTGCCTGTTTCCCGGCTTTCCGTTTCCCTGCGCTATCACTTGCTTTGTCAATGACTTTTTCTGCGGTAGATTTTTCGGTATAATCGGTTTCCGCTTCCCGGCTGCTGGTTCTTGTCTGCTCCCCGGTAGCCTTATTGGTTTCCACAACACCGTCACGGGTCATTTTCTGCGTGATTTTGTCCTTTGCCTTAAACTGCTGCAAGCTCACACCTCCTTGTCTGTCCCGTAGCTTTGCGGGTTATATTGGCACACGTCCCGGTTAAAGGTGGGTTGTGCAATCTGGATATATTGTCTTTCGCCTGTCTGTCTGGCAAAAAATAAATCTTTTTCTTTGGGATAGTGCAAGCCTTGATACTGTGGGTAGCTGTCTAAGATTTTTCGTGCCTGTTTCTGTAACGGGTAGATATATCGGAACATTCTCCCGTTAATTTTTTCAATTCCTTTTGCGGCGCAAAATTCATGGGATAACCAGCATTTTTTTTGAACGCCCTCTAGGGCAGCGTTTTCTTTTAGGAGCTGTCCGGCACTCCGGGGGTGTATCTTTTCCCCGGTAGCCATACAACGGTAAACGCTTGTAGTAAAGCACCCTAAGTAGCGGAAATTAGCAGCTTGGTATACATAGCCGCATTTTCCCATAATGCCGTCTGCAAGGGTATATAAAAATAAGCAGCCCGTATTCTCCCGTAGCCACTTTGCAAGTGTTGAGAGGGCAAGGCTGCCAAAATACCCGTTATGATTTTCAGAGGGAAGAAAACACATTTTCCCGATTTCCAGATAGGACGCAGTTACAAGGTCATGCTTTGGAAATATCTTTTTTATGGTTTGTAAGGGCTGTGTTCCCCAGCCTAACGTGACTACCCCTAAGAGCTGTCCGTCTGCATAAAAGCCCAAATAATACTTGATAAGGCGGGGCAGTACCTTTGAATAGTGGTAGCTCCGAATGAACGCAACCGCTTCCGTCTGCGGCAGCTCCCTTATCTCCAACAAAAGATGATTGTTACGCTCCATTGGCAAGTTCCTCCGGGCGTGTTGTCATTATGCGGTACAGCTCCGTATCGGTAGGAAAGCGGTCAACAAAGGGAAGTATCACATTGCTGTAGAAGATAAGACCCTGTCCTGCTTCGGAGTGGGTCACATAGGAAAGCTGCTGATTGGAAATGCCTAGCTGCTTTGCAAGTATCTGTCTGTCCCCGCCTGCTTGGTTCAACATATAGATAAAATCGGAGTTCTCAAAGATATTCTCAATTTCCCGGCTGGCAAGCAAATCTTTCACATTCTGGGTAATGCCTGTCGGTATTCCTCCCCATTTTCTGAAACGCTTCCAGATTTTCACGGAGTAGGCGGCTGTTTGTTCCTCCTTTAACAGCAAGTGAAATTCATCACAATAAAACCATGTATTTGCGTGCAACTCCCGGTTCTCGGTCACACGCCCCCAGACCTGATCCTGTATAATCAGCATACCCAGTTTTTTAAGCTGCTTCCCCAGCTCCTTAATGTCAAAGCACACAAGGCGGTTATGTATGTCTATGTTGGTGCGGTGATTGAACACGTTAAGGCTGCCATGCACATATAGTTCCAATGCGGCGGCTACCCTCTGGGCTTCCGCTTCCGGCTGTTCCTTTAAGGCGTTATATAAGTCCTCCAAAATCGGCATTTTCTCCGGCGTAGGGTCAGCAAGATATTCCCGGTACACATTTCTTACGGCACGGTCAATCACGGTCTTTTCGATAGGCTCTAAGCCGCTTTTGCCGCCAACAATCAGCTCACATAAGGACAGGATAAAGTCAGACTTTAAGGATAAGGGGCTTTCGTCCTCGGAATAATTAAGGTTCAAGTCCATAGGGTTTACATAGTCCTTGCTGGTAGGGGAGATTTTTACTACCTGTCCCCCTAAACGGTTGACAAGGGGTGCGTACTCCGCTTCCGGGTCACATATCAAAATGCTGTCCTTTTTATCTGCCACAAGGAATACGTTGGTTATCTCCCTTTTTGCGGAAAAACTCTTACCGCTTCCCGGCGTTCCCAAAATCAGCCCGTTAGGGTTCTTCAGCTTTTTGCGGTCTACCATAATCATGTTGCTGGAAAGAGCATTTAAACCATAGTAGAGGGCTTCCCCGGACTGAAAAAGCTCCTGTGTGGTAAATGGTACAAAAATCGCCGTACTGCTGGTGGTAAGTCCCCTTTGTATCGGTATTTCATTCAGTCCCAGCGGCAGAGAGGACATAAGCCCGGCTTCCTGCTGGTAATCAAGCCGCACAAGGGAACAGTTTGCTTTCTGTGCCACGCTTGCGGATTGGAATATCTGGTTTTCAAGCTGCTGTTTTTCATCAGCAAGATTGACTACTAAAAGTGTGAGTAAAAACATACGCTCATTCCGGCTTTGCAAATCCCGCAACAGGTCTTTTGCTTCCCCGCCGTAGGTGGCAAGGTCGGACGGTATAATATCCATATCGTAACCGCTTCGGACAGCTTTCTTCTGTTCCTCAATCTTCATGCGGTCAAGGTCTGTAATCTTGTGCTTAATGGTCTTTATGGCTTCGCTTTGGTCGATACTACGGATATGCAGATTGACAAGCAAATGTCCGTCCACATTTAACAGGTCGGCAAGCATACGGTCATTTAGTTCCGGCGCAAGTATCTGTAAGAATGATAC
>CAKTSW010000130.1 GCA_934613165.1 uncultured Ellagibacter sp. | reverse complement strand
ATCCCCGGCATCGGCGGGCTTCCCGTCGGAAGCTCGGGCACGGTGGTGAGCCTTCTGTCTTCGGGCATCGACTCGCCGGTGGCGCTTTGGCGCATCGCCCGACGCGGTGCCATCTGCATCGGCGTGCATTTCTCTGGGCGCCCCCAAACCTCCGACGCGTCCGAGTTCTTGGTCGACGACATCGCGCACGTGCTCGAGAAGACGGGCTGCATCGCGCGCGTCTACGTCGTCCCGTTCGGCGACTACCAGCGCGAAATCGCCCTCTCGGCGCCGCCCGAGTTGCGCGTCATCCTGTATCGCCGCCTCATGTTCCGCGTCGCCGAGCGCATCGCGCATTACGAGCACGCGAAAGCTCTCGTTACCGGCGAGAGTTTGGGGCAGGTCGCGTCGCAGACGCTCGACAACATCCGCGCCACCAACGACGCGGTCGACCTGCCGGTGTTCCGTCCGATGATCGGCACCGACAAGCTCGAGATCATCGCGCAGGCACAGAAGCTCGGAACCTTCGATATCTCGTCGCAGGACGCCCCGGACTGCTGCACGCTCTTCATGCCGCGAAACCCCGAGACGCATGCGAACCTGCAAACGGTGAGGGAAGCCGAGGCGCAGTTCCCCGTCGACGAATGGGTGGAAAAACTCGCCGCCGCGGCCGAGCCGCACGACTACGCGTGCCCTTCCTACAAGCCGCGCAAGAAGTCGCTCCACGATGTTATCGAGGGCATCGAGTAGCCTTACCGGCCTGCATCAATGCGTCGATGGGGCATCGGCGCCATTAACGCCTTTTCAAGAGCCGCAACCGCATGAGGTTGCGGCTCTTTTCGTTTCAGGGGTATCGGTGTTGGATTCGCGTTGAAACGGTGCGCAATGAGCCGCCCTTCGTGGGCGGGGCGGGCTTCGCCGCCTTCGCCGCGCCGATGCTCCTTTCGGGGTCCTTCGCGTGTCGTCGCGTGGGCGCGAGGGGGTGGGTGTGCAAGTGCTTCTCTCTATGCTGTGCGACGTTCTGTGCGATGAGAAGGGGAGCGCCGTGAAGCGAGAAGAAGAGGTGCCGTTTTACTGCCCGCCGAAAAAGCGGGCGCCGAAGCCGGCCGTGGTCGTCGGCATCGTGTCGGTCGTCGTGGTCATTGCTCTCGCCGTGGCGGCGGCGCTTCTCGGCGCGTTTTCGCCGCACCCTGCGTTCGAAGTGACGAAAGGCGAGGCCGCCGCGAGCGCCGATGCCGCGGGGGCCGGTTCGTCATCGGAAGATGCGGAGCCGTCGCGCACGATCCTCGTCCACATCGGCGGCAGCGTCTGCAATCCCGGGGTGTACGAGCTTTCCGAAGGGTCCCGCGTCAACGACGCGGTCGGGGCTGCGGGCGGGTTCGCCGAAGATGCGCAGGTGGATTCGGTGAACCTTGCGCGAACGCTCACGGACGGCGAGCAGGTGCTCATCCCCTCGACGGCCGACGTTCAGGCGTCCGGTCAGCAGACGACAACGGGCCAGGAGCCTTCAACCGCATCGGCGGGCTCGGGGAAGGTGAACATCAACACAGCCACGGCCGAAGCGCTCGACGCGCTGCCGGGAATCGGCGCATCGACCGCCGAGAAGATCGTCGCGGACCGCGAAGCGAACGGGCCGTTCAAGACGATTGACGACCTTAAACGCGTTTCCGGCATCGGCGACAAGAAGTATGCCCAGCTCGCCGACCTTATCACCGTCGGGTAGCTCCATGGGGCTTGGAAACCGGATGTCGCGCCAGGGCTTGCTTGGGCGCTTCGCTTCGTCGGCAAAGCGCGCGGCCCTGCTCGCGTTTCAATCCGAAGACGCCGACGACGCAAGCGCAAGGCCGAACGCAGCGCCCCTTCTCGTGCTGGCGTTGGGCCTCTGGGCGGGATGCGCCTGCGCATACACCCTGGGCGCAGGCGTCCCCGCCTCTCTCTGCGCTGCAGTCGCGGTAGCTTCACTTGCCGTTGCGGGCGTGTTCGCCTTTCTGTTCGCCTGCGGGGCTGCGCGGCGATGCTTGCTTGCCGTGCTCGGCGTGGCCCTCGGGGTCGCGCTCGGCGTCTCCGCTTCGTGTGCTCTTCACAACGCCCACGACGGAATCGATGGCGCCGCTTACGGCACCTGGGTGTTCGAGGCCCAGTCGGACGCGCGCGCAGGAACGTACCGATCGAGCGTGACGGCGCGCGCGACCTCGGTATCCACGGGGGAATCGTATCGAGTGGAGGTTGCGCTTCCTCAAGGCTTCGAGGCGCGCATCCTGCAAGGGCATGTTTTCTCGGGAGACGCCCGGCTGGCGAAACCTTCCGATTCCCGGATGAGCCGCGCATGGAGCGACGGCATAGAGGGCACGTGCTCGCTCTCTTCGTGTGACGTCCTCGAAACCACGGGGCCGCTCGCCGCAATGACGTCGTTTCGCGAGGCCGCGATCGACTTTCTCGAGCAGTCGAGCGGGGAGGGCGCCGCTCTTGCCGAGGCGCTTGTGTGCGGCTATCGCGAGCCGCTTCGCGACACCGAGCTCTACCGTTCGTTCAAGATCGCAGGACTTGCCCACCTCGTCGCCGTGTCGGGCGCCCACCTGTCCATCGTCTGCGCGTTCTTCGCCGCGCTCCTCAAGCGCCTACGATGCCCACGCGCCGCATCGATCGTCGTCCAGAGCGTGTTCATCTTGGCCTACCTGCTTCTTGCTGCGGCACCGGTATCGGCTATCCGCGCCTCGATCATGGCACTTGCGGGACTCTCATCGTTCTTCGCGCGCAGGCGGAAGTCGTCCGTGGCTGCGATCGGGCTCTGCATCGTCTCGATGATCGCGGTTTCACCCGAAACGGCGGTTTCCGTGTCGTTTTTCCTCTCCGCGGCGTCGACGCTCGGGATCGTCATGCTGTCGGGACTCTTCGAATCGTGGTTCGCCTCGATCCATCTGCCGCGCGCGCTTGGCTCCGCGCTCGCGCTCACGCTCTCGGCAAGCGTGGCGACCACGCCTTACTCGGCCGCACTCTTCTCGCAGCTGCCGCTCGTCTCTCCGCTTGCGAACATCGTCGCGGCCCCGCTGTTCACCTTTGCCTGCGTCGGCGGCTTGTTCTTCACGATCCTCGGCTTGGCCGTGTCGCCGATAGCCCCCGTCGCGCTTCTCGCAGCTCAAGGGACGGCTCGGTTCCTCGCCGGAGCAGTCGGCCTCATCGCCCAGATCCCGTATGCCGCTATCCCCGTTTCGCTACCGGAGCTTCCGACGCTCGCCTTCTCCTGCGCCGCCGCCATCGTGCTCTGGAAGACTTGGCCGCGTCCGAGCGCGGCAACGCTTCTCGCCCTGGCTAGCACCGCGACTGCGGCCGCCTTAGCCGCCGTCTTCATCGCACCGCGTCTCGCCCCCGACGAAATCGTGATGCTCGACGTGGGGCAGGGGGATGCGTTCCTCGTGCGAAGCCAAGGCACCGCCGTCCTCATCGACACGGGGAACAAGGATAGCCTGCTCCTCGAAGCGCTTGCGCGGCATGGCGTGTTCGCGCTCGACGCCGTGCTTGTGAGCCATGCCGACGACGACCACTGTGCATCGCTTCCCGCACTTCGGGGGACGGTGCGCGTGGGTGCCGTCGGCATAGCGGAAGACGCGACGCGCTGCCCCTGCGCATCGTGCAAGAAGCTCGTCTCGTCCGCCGAGACGGCAGTGGGAGAGCAAAACGTCGTCCTGCTCGGGCTTGGGGACGCGATCGCATGCGGAAACTTCACCCTGCGCGTCATCTCGCCTGAGCACTTCACCGACCAAGGGGGAAACGCCGACAGCGTCTGCCTGTTTGCGTCGCTCGACTCAGACGGCGACGCGCAACCCGACTGGACGGCGCTGTTCTGCGGAGATGCGGAATCGGAACAGCTTGCGGCGCTGTGCGAAAGCGGCGAGCTTGGGAAAATCGACGTCTACAAGGTGGGTCACCACGGTTCGAAGGCCGCCGTCACCCTCGAGCTCGCACGCGAGCTCTCGCCGTCGATCTCGCTTGTAAGCGTCGGGGAAAACAACCGTTACGGGCACCCGGCGCCCTCGACGCTCGAAGCGCTCGAAGACGCGGGGTCGCGCATCTTCCGGACCGACGAGCAGGGCGACGTTTCATGCGAGTTCACCGCAAAGGGGGTGCGCGTCGAAACTCTGCGATAGAATAGCCGCATGGCAAACTCGAAGAAACAAGCCCCCCTCTTACCCGCGTACCTCGTCGTCGGCGAAGACGCGCTCAAGCGCGCAACCGTGCTCGAGCGCTTGCGCAAGCGCCTCGCCGAGCACGGCGACCTTTCGTTCAACTCGGATGTGTTCGAGGGCGAAACCGCCGCGGGCGCCGACATCGTCTCGGCCTGCAACACCATGCCGTTCGCGAGCGACGTGCGCCTTGTGCTCGTGCGCGACGTCGACAAGCTCAAGAAAGCCGATTCGGAAGAGCTCGTCGCGTACCTGAAAGCGCCGAGCGACCAGACGGTGCTCGCGCTCGAGGCCGAGAAGCTCGCGAAGAACACGCGCCTTTACAAGGCGGTCGCCGCGGTGGGGAAGAGCGCCGTCATCGACTGCGCGCCCATCAAAGGCTACGAGCTTCCCAAAACCGTGCGCGCGATGGCGGTGAGCCACGGCTGCACGTTCACCGAAGGCGCGGCCGCGTGTCTCGTCGAGCTTGTCGGCGAGAACACCGTCCACCTCGACAACGAGATTAAAAAGATCGCCCTTGCGCATCGCGGGGGCGATGCCGTGACGGAAAAAGAGGTGCTCTCTCTCGTCAGCCGAACCGCCGAGGTGAAGCCGTGGGAATTCGTCGACGCTTTCGCGGCGCGCGATGCGCGGAAATGCCTCGCGTGCTGGACGCGCATCGAATCCGCTTCCCCGCACGCGCTCATCGCCATGTGCACGACGCGTTTGCGAGAACTTATCTGCGCTCGAGCCATGATCGATCGCGGCAACCCCCGCGCCATCGCCAAGGCGCTTAGCTCCTACACCGGGCGCAGCGTCCCCGACTGGCGCGTGAAGAACCACGCAACCTGGGCCCGAAGGTTCACGCGGGCGGAGCTGCGCCGTGCGCTCGCCACCGCACGCGACGCCGAGCGCGCCATGAAAAGCGGGTCGGACGCAAACGATGTGTTCCTCCGCTGGGCGCTCTCGGTCTGCGCGCCCGCGAATCCCGCAAATGGGCAGCGCACCCTCACACGATAACGC
>CAKTSW010000129.1 GCA_934613165.1 uncultured Ellagibacter sp. | reverse complement strand
CTCGCATTCAGGGCAGGGGTTCTCGATCGTCTTGCCCGTGCCGCCGCACTTCTTGCAGGTCGTCGCCGTCTGCATGTCGCCGAGGAAGGTGCGCTGCACGCTGACGACGCGCCCCTTGCCGCCGCACTCGGGGCAGGTGACCTCCTTGCCGCCCTCGCCCATGCCGGTGCCGCCGCAGTCCGGGCAGGGAGCCAGGCGGTCGTACACGATTTCCTTCTCGACGCCCGACGCCACTTCTTCGAGCGTGATGCGCAGGCCGACGCCCATGTCGCGGCCCTCTTGGCGCACCGTGCGCCCGCCCTGGCCCTGGCCGCCGAAGAACGAGCTGAAGATGTCGCCCATGCCGCCGAAGCCGCCGCCGAACAAATCGTCGAAGTCGACGTAGCCGCCGGCACCGCCGCCCGCAGCGCCGGGGATGGTGCCAAAGCGGTCGTACTGGGCGCGCTTGTTCGCGTCGGACAGCACGTCGTAGGCCTCGTTCAGCTCCTTGAACTGGTCCTCGGCGTCGGGGGCCTTGTTCACGTCGGGGTGCAGCTCGCGCGCACGGCGACGGAACGCCTTCTTGATTTCGGCGTCGGAGGCGTCTTTCGACACTCCGAGAATCTCGTATAGATCCTTGGCCATTTCGTTAAAGCCTTTCTCGTTCCTTCGTCACGGCCCCTAAAACCTTGAAGGGCCGTGAAGCTCACTCCTAGATATCGTCGAGCGCCGCGCTCGCCGCGCGGACAGCCTGGATAACCTTCGAATAGTCCATGCGCGTAGGTCCGATGACGGCCACCACGCCTTCCGCGTCTCCCCTGCCGTAGCGGCTCGCGACCACCGACACGCCGGAAAGCCCCGCCGCCTTGTTCTCGCGCCCGATATGGACCGAGAGGTCGTCGGAAGACGCCGCATGGTCGAGGATGTGCAGCAGCATCGTGTCGTCTTCGAGCACCTGCATGAGCGGCAGCACCGCGTCCGAGCTGGAGAATTCCGGCTGGGTGAGCAGCGCGCTCATGCCGAGCCTGTGCGTGCGCCCGGTTTGGCCTTCCTGAATGCACGCGAGAACCTCGTCGAGCACGGTACGCACCACGGGGTCGGTGAAGGCCGCGCGCATGCCCTGCAAAAGCCCCGACTCGACGTCGGCGAGCGATTTGCCGCAGAGAAGCTCGCCCAAGAGCACCTGCACGCGCGCCAAGTCCTCGCTTGGGACGGGCGAGGCGAAGTCGATCTGGCGGTTGAAGACGCTGCCGTCTTCGGTGACCACGATGCAGATGGCGCGCGTGTCGGAAAGCGACACGAGCGTGATCTGCTTGATGCGCGTGGCGAGCACCGACGGCGCGAGCACAATCGAGAGGCAGTCGGTGAGCCGTGCGAGCGCCCCTGAGGTCTGCTCGAGAAGCGAGTCGAGCTCGGATGCGCTGCGCTTCAGGTCTTCGGCGACCTTGCGGTAGCGTTGCTCGTCGGGCGCCGTGCCCGCCGCGAGCAGGTTGTCGACGAACGCGCGGTACCCGAAGTCGGTCGGGATGCGCCCGGCGGACGTGTGCGGCTGCGCGATGTAGCCTTCGTCCTCCAAGATGGAGAGCTCGTTTCGCACCGTCGCCGAGCTGACGCCGAGCTGGTAGCGCTCGGTGAGCGTTCGCGACCCGACGGGCAACGCACGTGCCACGTACTCCTCGATCAGCGCCGCCAGAACGCGCTGCCTTCTGTCTGAGAGCATGGTCACTTCACCTCTTCACGCTACTTCAAGACGCCATGCCGAAAAGCCATTCTAGCAGCCGAGACGCGGGAGTGCTAATAAAAACGGCAAGCGTCGGGCATTCTTGACGGATGCGCCATATCGAGGCGCCCGAACAGCCCTCGCGCCCGCCTCACGCCAGGTCGAACAGCTCGCCGTAGAGCTCGTTTCCGCAGAGCCAGCCGCGCTCGGTCGGGACGAAGCGCCCGTCGCGCATCTCGGCGAGGCCCTCTTGCACAAGGTGCGCAAGAGCGTCGTCGAGGCGCGGGAGAAGCGGGCGGGCGCGCTCGATGAGGCTTTCCGACACGCCGCGCGTCATGCGCATGCCGAGCATGAGGTCCTCCGCCGCCATCTGGGCGGGGTTCAAGTCGTCGGTCACCTGGCCGTCGACGACGCGCATGCGGCGAAGCCCGTTCTGCGTCATCGTCGCCGCGCTGCGCCCAAGCCCCAAATAAGGGACGCCCGTCCAGTAGGATATGTTGTGCCTGCACTCGAACCCCGGCTTCGCGTAGCTCGCCACTTCGTAGCGGTTGAAGCCCGCCGCGCTCAGGACGGCCTCGGCCAGCTCCATCTGCTCGGCCTCCACGTCGTCGTCCGGTTCGGGGAGCTCGCCCGACAAGACCATGCGGTCGAAGGGCGTGTGCGGCTCGATGGTGAGCGGGTAGACGCTCACATGCGAGACGCCCAAGGAGACCGCGCGCCTCACGCTTTCTTCGAAGCTTTCCGCGCTCTGCCCGGGAATGCCGCACATGAGGTCGACGCTCACGTTGCCGAACCGCTCGTGCGCGCACTCGACGGCGCGCGCCGCGTCGTCCGCCGTGTGGGCGCGGCCGAGCGTTCCAAGGACACGGTCGTCGAAGCTCTGCACGCCAATGGAAAGGCGGTTCACGCCGAGCGCCCAGATGTCGCGCACCATGTTTGCCGTGAGGCTTTCCGGGTTCGCCTCCATCGAGCATTCGACGTCGGGTTCAAGGCGCATCGAGGTGGAAAGCGCGTAGAGGAGCATCGAGAGGCGCGAGGAACCGACGAAGCTCGGGGTGCCGCCGCCGATGTACACCGTTTCGATCTGCCCGAGCTCGCCTTCCTTCGACTTACGGCGGATCGAAAGGCAGAGCTCTTCGATGTACTCGTCGATCGCGGCGTCGTCTTTTTTCGCGGCGCGCGTCGTGAAATCGCAGTAGGCGCACCGCTTCACGCAGAACGGGACGTGCAGGTAGAGCGCTTTGTACGGGTCGTGCGGCATGGGCTCCCTCTCGTTTCTCGCGGCGGTGTGCGGCTCTCGCCCGCCGCCGCGTAGGATGATCGCGGTCCTTAGGCCATCTCTGCGTTTTTGAGCAAAAGCTCGTCGAACACCGCGTCGAAGTCTTCCGGCGTGACGCAGGCGTTGATCTTGCCCCGTGCGCACGCGGCGCCCGGAAGCCCCGCCATGTACCACATCGCGTGCTTGCGCATGCGCACGATGTTTCTCCCCTCTCGCTCGGCGAGCAGGTGCGCGTGGCGGCGCGCCATGGCAAGGCGCTCGGGCACGGTGGGCGCGGCCGGCTCGGCATCGCCTGCGAGCGCGGCTTTCGCCTGGGCGAACACCCAGGGGTTTCCCTCCGCGCCGCGCGCGATCATCACGGCGTCGCAGCCCGTTTCCCGGGTTATCGCCACCGCGTCGGCGCCCGTCTTCACGTCGCCGTTGCCGACGACGGGCATCGAAACCGCCTCCTTCACGCGGGCTATCACGCCCCAGTCGGCGCTTCCGCGGTAGAGCTGCTCGGCGAAGCGCCCGTGGACCGTGACCGCGTCGGCGCCGGCCTCTTCCATGCGCCGCGCGAACTCGGGCGCGGTTTCCTTGTCTTGGAAGTACCCGCGGCGGAACTTCACCGTGACGGGGTGCGCGACCGCGCCCTTCACGGCCGACACGATCTGCGCCGCCAGATCCGGGGTGCGCATGAGCGCCGACCCGTCGCCTTTCGAGGTGATCTTGCGCGCAGGGCACCCCATGTTGATGTCGAGGTAGGCAAGCGAATCGCCCATCGTTTGCTCGATCCACGCGGCCTGTTCGGCCATGACGCGGGGCTCGTGCCCGAACAGCTGCACCGCGACCTGCTTCTCGCCCGGGGCAAGGCGCAGCAAATGGCGGGTCTTCTCGTTGGCGTAGGAAAGACCCTTTGCCGAGACCATCTCGGTGAAGGCCATGTCGGCCCCTTGTTCGCGGCAGAGCGCGCGCATGGCCTCGTCGGTCACGCCCGCCATCGGGGCCAGGATGAGCCGATGGTTCTGGAAGAATTCACGCATCGACATGGCGCTACCTCAACGACCCGAGGGCCGCGCCGCCGGCGACGAGCACCGCCACGATGAAGACGACGCAGGCCACGAGCGCGAGCGCGCATCCAGCCGCGCGCACACCGCCGCCCGCCTGGGCGCGCTTCAATTCCTCGCGTTCCTTCTTCTCGTCGAACGGGTCGTCGAGCCAATCGTACTGCTCGTTTTTCGACATGGGCTAGTCATCCACCTTGAGGATCGCCATGAAGGCCTCCTGCGGCACTTCGACGTTGCCGATGGCTTTCATGCGCTTCTTGCCCTGCTTCTGCTTTTCGAGCAGCTTGCGCTTGCGCGAGATGTCGCCGCCGTAGCACTTCGCCAGGACGTCCTTGCGCTTCGCCTTGACCGTTTCGCGCGCGAGCACGCGCCCGCCGATCGCGGCCTGGATGGGCACCTCGAACATCTGGCGCGGGATGATTTCCTTCAGCTTCTCGGTGAGCACGCGCCCGCGGTCGTAGGCCTTGTCCTTGTGGACGATGAACGACAGCGCGTCGATGGGCTTGCCCGAAAGGAGGATGTCGAGCTTCACGAGCTGGGAGGGCTTGTAGCCGTCGAAGTCGTAGTCGAGCGAGGCGTAGCCCTTCGTGTTCGACTTGAGCTTGTCGAAGTAGTCCATGATGAGCTCGGACAGCGGGATTTCCCAAAGCATTTCCACGGTGTTCTGCGACAGGTAGTTCATGGTGACGAACGTGCCGCGGCGTGCGACGGTGAGGTCCATCACCGCGCCCACGTAGTCGGGCGGGATGAGGATCTTCGCCTTGAGGTAGGGCTCCTCGATGTGCTCGATCTCGCCCGGGTCGGGCATTTCCTGCGGGGAATGGAGGCTGATCATCTCGCCGCCTTGCTTGAACACGTGGTATTCCACCGAGGGCGCCGTCGCGAGCAGGTCGAGGTTGAACTCGCGCTCGAGGCGCTCTTTCACGACCTCCATATGGAGCAGCCCCAAGAAGCCGACGCGGAAGCCGAAGCCGAGCGCGTGCGATTTCTCCGGCTCCCAAAGAAGCGCCGGGTCGTTGAGCGAGAGCTTCTCGAGCGCTTCTTTCAAAGGCTCGTACTGGTCGGAATCGATCGGGAACAGGCCTGTGTACACCATGGGCTTCGCCTCGCGATAGCCCGGAAGCGGTTCTGCGACGCCGCCTTCGGCGAGCGTGATCGTGTCGCCGACCTTCACGTGCACGAGGTCCTTAAGCCCCGTGACGAGGTAGCCGACCTCGCCGACGCCGA
>CAKTSW010000128.1 GCA_934613165.1 uncultured Ellagibacter sp. | reverse complement strand
CTCGTCGCTCATGCCTGGGAGATGCTCCTTGTTCCTTCGCTCGTATGCTCGTTTTCGCAGCACTCTGTTTTACTGCGCAGCGCAGGATCTTACAAGCTTAAACCGGCTCGAAGTCAAGCGAGCGGCAGGGAGGGACGGCCTTGTTACGTGTGAACGAGCGCGTCGGCTCCCGTTTCGTGCAGGATTTCGTCGTCGCCTGCGACGCGCATGGCGCCATCGCGCGTTATGAAAAGCGCCGCCGTTCCGGGGAGGCTCTCGATGAACCGAGCGGCTGGTTCCATCCCCATGATAAGAAGCGAGGTCGAGAGTCCATCTCCGTCGAGCGACCTCCTCGAAAGCACCGTGGCGCTCGCGAGATTGCTTTCGCAAGGAAATCCCGTCCTCGGGTCGATGATGTGGTGGTACTCGCGCCCTGTTTCCGCGTCGCGGAAACAGCGTTCGTAGATGCCGCTCGTCACGATGGAAAGATCGCTCGCGGAAAGCGTGAATGCGGGCTTCTCGGCATACCTGCGATCGACGTCGGCGAGTGCGCGCTTGTCTATTCCATGGGGAGAGCGCGCAATCGCGAGGCTCCTCGTATGCCGGCGTGCACGCTCATGATGGAATTCGGGTGAGCGTACCCCGATGCGCCATGGTCCGCCATGAGGTGCCCGCCCCGCAACGACGACGTTTCCGCCGAGGCTGATGAAGGCGTCGTGCTCGCCGTTTTCGGCAAGAAAGTCGCGTACTTTGTCGGCGATGTAGCCCTTCGCGATTCCACCGAGCGTTATCTGGGCTTCGGGGTCGGCGACGACTACGGTGTTGCCGGAAACGTCGACGCATTCCCAATGAACATGCTTTTTCGCCTCTTCGATGTCGGAAGTTTTCGGAACACTCGCACGATGGTAATTCCAGAGATCCGAGAGAGGTGCCATCGTGATGTCGTAAAGGCCATCCGATATTTTGCAATAGCCGAGCGCCGCCCTTACGAGGGTCGCCGTTTCGCTGTCAACGTGCGTGCGCCTGCCGCGCGCAGCGTTGATCCGCCCGATGTCGCTTTCGGGCAAGGTATGGCTGAAAAGCTGTTCGTAGTGGCGGCAGAGCGCGACCGCTCCATCCATTATACGTGTTTCAACTGGCGCTTTGATGAAGCACATCGTGTCGTAAGCGCGAAACGAGCGTTCCTGCCACATGAGGCTCTTCTCGTCTTGGAGGTCTCCCAATGAGGGGAGGGTGCCGTTTGCTTCGAAAGTTGTCATAGCTTTGCTTCTCCTCGCCACCCGTCTTTACGCCGTGCGTTTCAAAAGTTATAAAAGCCTAACATAATTAGCGTCAGCTATGGTAAACTCTTCGCTCAATAGCTAAGGCTAACTTTTTATCTATCCCATTTCTAGGACAGAGAAAGGCTGGGGAACCATGAGCAAGGAAACGCGTGGGAACGTGAAGCCGTGGGAGGCCGTCGTCAAGGCGGGAGTTGCTACCGTTCTCGCGGCGGGCATGACGCCCGCAGTCGCATTGGCGCAAGACGCCGACAACGCCGATTCGAATCGGGGGGGGGTACAAACTTTAAGCGCGAGCGATGGGTATTACTCAACCGATGAATGGGGCAATACCAATCTCTCTTCTGATTTAGCAACCGCAATAAGCCAGGGCTTTACTAAGGTCCGCGTACTTTCTAACGACACGGAAGGCGGAACCCTCTCCATTCCCGTCTCGCTCACCGAATTGTCTGGGTGGCAAGCGAAATCTTTCTTCGACGAAGAGGGGCCGAAGGTTCGTGATGTGGGCTATTCCTCAGCTCTTTCGGTCGTTTTCCCTTCCAATATCGACATTACTGTCAATTCCATCAAGTTCGCGAAGGCAAGCAGCTCGAGTGCCAAGGGCGCAACCGTCACTGTCAACGCCGGCGCGAACGTCCACTTCACGAACTGCACCTTCAGCAATACTCCCGTTGTGAACGGCACGGCGATTTTCGAAAACTGCACCTTCGTTACGGGTAAGATCGAATGCAACGGAAGCGCCACCTATACAGGAACCACGCAGGAACCTGAAAACGTCGGCACGCCGACGGCCGATGCGTACGAGCAGCTCGCCTTCAGTTTCGCCAGCGGCAAGACCTTCGATGCCGTCGTTGTCGGCGACGAAGTCGCGCGAGAACTTCCCTTCGAGCTTAAGGGCACGAAAGCCGCCGACGCCAAGGTGAGCGCGTCGGTCGTCGATGCACAGGGAGAAACCGTCGACGGTCTTTCCGCCTCCGTGGCCGATGGCAAAGTTACTCTTTCCGGCACGGCGCCTGCCGCCGGTACCTATTCCATCAAACTTACCGCCCAAGCGACGAAGGACGATTCCTCGCTCGATACAGCGACGGAAACGCTTTCCTTCGAAGTTCAGCAGCGAATCCAAGTGCGCCTGTCGGGCGATTTGCAGTGTTTCGTGGCCGACGGCACGAGCGTGCAGAGCGCCGACTACGACGGCATCGCTCTCGCGTCGGCGGGCGGCGGCTCGTCGAGCTCGTCTCAGTCGAACAAGCTGAAGATCGAGGTGAAAGAGGGCGACGGCGATTGGCAATCGTGGAACGACTTCGCCGTCAACGACAGCACGCGCCAGGATTCCATCAGTTACTCTATCAGCCCCGAGGGCAGCGGCATGAGCGTGACGACGGCTTACGACACGGCATACGTCACTGGCACGCCTCAAAAACCAGGAACCTACAAAATCACGGCGACGGTGGTGTCGGGCGCGCGTACCCAGGTAAGCAACGAGGTCGAGATGCGCATCTATGACAACAGCAAGAACCTCCAAGAACGCATCGACGATTTGACCGGCGCCCCTTCTTCGTGGGACATGGAGCCCTACACCATCGAGGAGACAGGTAATGCCATCATCCCAACTTGGATGCACGACATTTACGGCTCGCACGAATCGGGCGTCTATGGCTCGATCGGCAAGGGCGAGAACGGCAACTTCGCAAGCGAGACGCTTACCATTCCTGCGGGTGCGGATGTGACGCTGCATAACATGAAAATCAATTCCAGCGTGAAGATCGTCGTCGAGGCGGGCGGAAAACTCACGCTCGACGACTCCGTCGCCTACGGTACGGTCGAGGTGAACGGGGGCGTGCTCTCCGCGAAGAATTCCTCGTCGTTCGTGAGCCAGATCATTTTAAACGATGGGTCCACCTTGGAAGACGCCGACATCGTCTCGCATGCTAATTATCTGACCGACGGCAACTACAAAGTCGAGGCGCCAGAGGCGCCGGTGATTGCGAACGGCAACGTGACCATCAAGGGCACGTGCTCGATCAAGGGCGAAGGGATTGTTTCGAGCAAGGATGCCCAGACGGCGCTCATCGTAAGCGACGGTGCGACGGTGACCATCCCCGAGGGATCGTCGCTCACGGCGATTGGCGGCAACGTCGATATGTCGGGGGGCGACGGCGGTGCGGGCGTGCGCCTGGACGGCGGTTCGATTGTGGGCGCGGGAACGCTTACGGCGACCGGCGGCAACGTCGGCATGGGCGGTGGCAACGGCGGTGCTGGCATTGCAGGCACCGGCAAGGTCGCCGTCGCCTCGGTGAAGGCGACCGGCGGCGATGTTCCCAAGGAGGGCGAGGCGTCGCTCGGCAAAAACGACAAGGGAGGCGACGCGATTGCTTCGGGCGTGAGCGTGTCCGTGAAATCGCAGGTAGAGGCCGTGGGAGGCGTGGGTGCAACCCCGGGAAGCTCTGAGATTTCTAGCACCTACGACCCCGATGCGCCGGTAAACGGCGGTGGGACGGGCGGTAGCGAGAGCGGCGGTTCGGGCAATGGGTCGACCGTGACGCCGAGTAAACCTTCCGTCGAGGTTTCCTTCAACGATGTCGAACCGGGCGCATGGTACGAGGCGGCGGTGAAGAAGGTCGCCAAGCGCGGGCTTATGGTCGGGTACAGCGGCACGGACTGCTTCGGGGTCGGCGAGTCGATGACCCGTGCTGAGCTGGCAACCGTGCTGTGGCGCTACGCCGACCCGAAAGCTGCCGCGGCGTACGTGGCGAGCGACACCGATAACGCTACCGAGCTTTCTGATGTCGTCTCGAAGCGCTGGTATACCGGTGCGGTGAACTGGGCGGTTGCAAACAAGGTCATGCAAGGCTATGCCGACGTCGAAGGCGTGCGTACCTCGTTCGGACCGAACGACCGGGCGACCGTCGAGCAATTTCTCACCGTTATCGCCAACCTGAAGGGTGCGACTGCAAGCGACACGTCGGCCCTGGGTTCCTTCACGGACGGCGATGCCGTTTCGCCGTGGGCGGCCGGAACGGTTGCCTGGGCGGTCGATGCGGGACTCATCGGCGGATACGAAAACGCCGATGGAACGCGAACCCTTGCAGCAGGTGAGAAGGTGACGCGCGAGCGCGCGGCGACGATCATTGCGAACGCGATCGAGCGTGGCGTGCTGTAAGGAACGTTTTTCTCGCGCTTAAATCGTCGTGGCAGGCGGCCCGTCTCCTTCCCAGGTACGGGCCGCCTGCGTTTTGGGCTCCGTCCCGCTTACGGTACAATCCTCGGAAACAGGACGCGGGGAGACGCGGTGAGCTATGACGATGAGAGGACGAGCCTGCATGAACATCCAGATATTCGGCACGAAGAAAAGCTTCGACACGAAGAAGGCGCAGCGCTACTTCAAGGAGCGGCGCGTGAAGTTCCAGTTCATCGACCTGAAGGAAAAGGGGATGAGCAAAGGCGAGCTCGAAAGCGTGGCGCGCGCGGCGGGCGGCATCGACGCGCTCGTCGACCCGAAGGCGAAAGACGCCGACACGGTCGCGCTCTTTTCCTACCTGTCCGCCGACCAGAAGTTCGACAAGCTGCTCGAGAACCAGCACATCGTTAAGGAACCTATCGTTCGAAACGGGCGCCAGGCGACCGTCGGCTATGCGCCCGACGTGTGGAAGGCATGGGAATAGGCCGTGGCGAAAAAGCGCATCCTCCTCGTCGCCACGGGCGGCACCATCGCGTCTGCCGAAGACGGGAATGGCCTTTCACCTGCCCTTACGGGAAGGGAGCTGGCGCAATTCGTCCCCGAGGCCGCCGAGCTTTGCGCGCTCGACGTGAAGCAGGCCATGAACATCGACTCGACCAACATGCGCCCGAGCGATTGGCTGCGCGTCGCTCGCGCCATCATGGAAAGCTACGACGACTACGACGGGTTCGTCGTGCTGCACGGCACCGACACCATGGCCTACACCGCGGCCGCCTTGTCCTACCTTATCCAGGAAAGCCCCAAGCCGATCGTGCTCACCGGCTCGCAGCGCCCCATGGCGAGCCCCTTCACCGA
>CAKTSW010000127.1 GCA_934613165.1 uncultured Ellagibacter sp. | reverse complement strand
ACGTTGCGGGCGCCCGAGCTCGCGGTCGCGCCGAGGAGCTTGAGCGACGAGGAAAGCGAGCTCACCGCGCCCTGCACGGCATGAAGCGGACCCTCGTCGCCTTCGCGCGAGTACACGGTCGCCATGACGAGCGATGCGACGAGCAGCACGATAAGGAGCACCCGGCGTGCGGGCGCTCCGTTCTGGTTTTGGAAGTTAAGAGCCATATAAGCCGGTCAAGACCTATTTCGAGCGCATGAGCGTCTGCTTCAGGGCCGTCGGCGTTTCAAGCACCTTCAAGCAACCGGTGACGACGTTGGTAAGGGCCGTTTCGCTCACCCACACGGGAATCTCGAGCTTGTCGGTGAGGTAGCGATCGAGGCCGGAAAGAAGGCCGCCGCCGCCCGTGAGCAGAATGCCGTTCTGGATGATGTCGGACGCCAGGTCGGGGTTGGTCTTCTTGAAGGTTTCTTTGATGTGGAGCACCATTTCCTCACAGGGCGCCTGCAGCGCCTGGCGCACGTCTTCGGACTGGATGGTGACTTCCTTCGGCTGCTCGGTGAGCACGTCCTGTCCGGAAATGATCATGTCGCGCTCGCGCCCGTCCTCGAAAGGAAGGATGGAGCCGATCTTGATCTTGATGACCTCGGCCGTGCGTTCGCCGATCTTGATGCCGAGCAGGTCGCGCAGGTGCATGGCGATCGTCTCGTCCATGCGGTTGCCTGCCAAGCGAAGGCTTGAGGACGTGACGATGCCGCCCAAGGAGATGACGGCGACTTCGGTGGTGCCGCCGCCGATGTCGACGACCATGGAACCCGTCGGCTCGGTGACGGGCAGATCGGCGCCCATCGCCGCGGCCATCGGCTCCTCGATGAGGTACGCCTGGCGCGCGCCCGCCTGGATGGCGGCTTCGAACACGGCGCGCTTCTCGACCGAGGTGGCGCCGCAGGGGATGCAGATGACGATGCGAGGCTTCGCCTGCCAGGGGTACTTGCGGACCGCGGCCTTGTTGATGAACGCGGAGAGCATGGCTTCCGTCACGTCGTAGTCGGCGATGACGCCGTCTTTCAGCGGGTGTTCGGCGGAGAACGCCTCTGGCGTGTGGTTGATCATGTTCTTCGCCTCGTGGCCGACGGCGAGAACGCGATGGGTGCTCTTCTCGATGGCGACGACCGAGGGCTCGTTGATGACGATGCCCTCGCCCGTCATCGCGACGAGCGTGTTCGCGGTTCCGAGGTCGATGGCCATGTCGGTGCCCATCTGACCGGTAAGGTTCGAGAACCAATCCATAAACGACATAAAAGTAAAACCCCTCGAGGTCATAGTGTTTCAAGTAAACACAGATTCTAGCACACGGCCTGTTGCGCACCGCAAAATCCACGAGGGGTACAAGGCTTGCGCGCCCGTCCGAAGCGAGAAGGCGGGCGCGTAAGCTCCTTAATGCACGCTGCAGGAAAGGCAGGGGTCGTAGGCTCGCACAAGTTCTTCCACGCGCAGGCGGATGTCGGCTTCGGGCGCGCCCTCTCCCACCAGCTTTTCCGCCAGAAGGCGCATGTCGCCTTCCATGTTGGCGACGTTCTGTGCCGTGGGCGTGAGGATGGAGGCGTGGACGACGCGACCCTCCGAATCGAGCTCGAGGTCGTGGAGCAGCACGCCGCGCGGCGCCTCGGTGAAGCCCGTAGCGCGCCCCGCCCGTACCTCAAACGGTACAGGCTCGCTCGACCCCGAAAAGCCGTTTTCGCCCTCGGCGAGGCGTCGGCAGATCGCGGCGCAGCGCTCGAGCGCGTCGACCAGCTCCACCGCCTGCGCCACGTTGTTGCGGAAGGGGTTTCTCTCGGGCGGGCGCAGACCCGCCTTCGCGGCGGCCAAGCGCGCCCGCTGCCCCAGATGCTTCCACGACGCGTTGATGCGCGCGAGCGACGCCGTCAAGTAGGGACGGCCCGTCTGCGCGCTGCGGGCGAACAGCGCGCCCGAATGCGGCACCGCGTATTCCTCTATGCGCTCCTCGTGGTCGTCGGCGTCGAAGGTTTCCCCCGCCTGCACGAACCGCATGTCGCGCGAGGTGCACACCGGGTAATAGTCGTCCTGCACCATGGCAAGCATGTCGCCCGCCGTCTGGATGTCGGGCACGGGAAATCCGTTGAACAAATCGACCGTCTGCTCGGCGAACGGCACAGCGGCCTCGAGCTTCTCGGCGAGCGCAAGGTACTCGTCGCGCTCGATTTCGTGGGTGAAGCCGCCCACGACCGCGGTGATGGGGTGCACGCTGCGCCCGCCCACCTTCGTGCAGAGCTCGTTGCCCAGGGCCTTGAGCGAAAGCGCCTGGTTGAACAGCTCGGGCGCCTCGGTGGCAAGCGGGAACACGCTCGCGTGCCCCGTGAAGTCGGGCACGGCGAACACGAACAGGTGCGTCGCGTGGTTCTGTAGGTACGACCCGTAGATCAGAAGCTCGCGAAGCGCGTTCACGCGGTCGGTGACCGTAACGCCGAAGATGCGCTCGATCGCCAAAAGGTCGGTCACCACGTGGCTTGCCGAGCAGATGCCGCAGATGCGCGAAGCGATGTAGGGCACTTCGGAGAAGATGCGGCCGCGCACCATGCTCTCGAACAGGCGCGCGGGCTCCACGACGTTCATCTCGCACGTCTCCACCGCACCGTCCTCGATGGCGAGGTGCACGTTGCCGTGCCCCTCGATGCGGGCGATGTGATCAACGTTGATTTGGCATCTCATCTTGGACCTATTCCTCGTGTGCGGCGCCAAGCGCCGGGTTGACCTGGTTGAACATGGTGAGCGCCTCGTCGAAGGCCCGCACGCTCACACCGGCGCGCTCGCACGCCTCGCGCGCGGAGGCGACGTTGGCGTCGGGAGAGAGGCCCGCACACCCGTTGCAGGGGCGCCCCAGGTTGGTGCAGCGCGCGCCGCACCCGCTTCGGGTGACGAGCCCCAGGCACAGCACGCCGCGACCGAAGAAGCAGCCGCGATCGTTGTACTTGCACTCGCCGCATAAGGTCGAGGTCTGCGGAAGGCGGTTCGACCCGTAGATGGCGCACTGCAGCGCGTCGATGAACGTGAACGTGTCGATCGGGCAGCACGGCACTTCGAAGTCGACGTCGATGAAGTCGCCCACGGGCGCGGGCTCGATCATGTCGCCGCACGCTTCGGGCGCGCCGGCGTCGCCGTACACGCTCGACACGTGGCGATCGAGCCCTGCGGCCGCCATCCCGGGAATGCCCGCCGTGAGCGCGCACGCCCCGACGGCGATTACCTTTTTCGCGACTTTGCGGACGCGCTTGAGCGTGTCGACGGCTTCCTTCGTCGTCGCCGCGCCTTCCACCACCGCAACGTCGAAGTCATCGGGCATGGGGTCGCTCGAGGCGAGCTGCCAGTAGCGTAAATCGATCTGACCCAGCACGTCGAGCAGGTACGGCTCGGCGTTGGTGACCTGCAGCTGGCAACCGAAGCAACTCGCCAGCCCCACCACGACGACGCGCGGCGCGGCCGGGCGCTCCCTTTCCATATCGAAGTTGCTCATGTTACATCGACCCCTGGATGTTCTTGGCTTCCCAATAGTTGAACACGGGCCCGTCGATGCAGCAGTACTGGTGCCCGATCTGGCAGTGGCCGCATTTGCCCATGCCGCATTTCATATGACGTTCGAAGCTCATGTAGATATGGTCGTAGGAAATGCCCTTCTTGCGCATTTCCTGCACGACGAACCGGTACATCACCGGCGGGCCGCACACCGCGCCGAAGGTGTTGCCAGGGTCGATTTCCAAATGCTCGAAGGGCTTCGTGACCAGGCCCTCTTCTCCGTCCCACGTCTCGTCGGCGTGGTCGACGGTAAGGTAAAGGTCGAAGTCCTTGCGATGGCGCCACATCTCGAACTGGTTGCGGAACATCACTTCCTTGGGCGTCTTGCTGCCGTAGATGATGGTGACCTTGCCGAAATCGGAGCGCTCGTCGTGGATGTTGTTGATGAGCGAGCGCAAAGGCGCGATGCCCAGGCCGCCCGCCACGAGCAGGATGTCGTGGCCGCGCATCTTCTCGAACGGGAACCCGCGCCCGAAAGGCCCGCGGATACCCACGATGTCGCCGCACTGCATCTTGTGGAGCGCCTCGGTGAAGCGGCCCGCGCGGCGCACGCACAGCTCGATGAAGCCGCTCTTCGACGGCGACGAGGAGATGGAGATCGGCGCCTCGCCCACCCCGAAGATGGAAAGCTCGACGAACTGGCCGGGCTCGTGATGGAACGCGTTGCGGATGTTCTCGTCGATGAGGCGGAACTCGAAGAGCTTTTCGGTGGCGGTGAGCTCGGTTATGGACGTGATGCGCGCCGGCCACGGGCGGTACGGATTCGCGGCCATGCGCTCGGCGCCGGTCATGGGCGCGCCGGCGTCGTGGAAGGGATGAACCTCGATCGTGGAGGCTGCGGCGTTACTCGGCATCGTCTGCCCCCTTTCGCTCGAAGAATTTCAGGACCTCGATGGGGTTGATGTTGGCCTTGCAGGCATGCACGCAGCGGCCGCACCCCACGCAGAGCATGCGGTCGTGCGTGGCCAGAAAGCCGTTGAGCTTGTGGTACATGCGATGGCGCACGCGGTTGCGCCCGTCGGGGCGGAAATTGTGCCCGCCGGCGACCATGGCGAACTGCGGGTTCGTGCACGCGTCCCACACGCGCTCGCGGCGCCCGTGTTTGCCGTCGGGCGTGCGCACGTCGCGGATGTCGAAGCAGTAGCAGGTCGGGCACGCCGCCGAACAGGCCGTGCACGACAAACAGCGCCCGCCGAGCTCTTCCCAGAACGGGTCGGAATGGAAGGCGTCCATCAGCATGGCGACTTCCTGGATGTCGGGGATGTCCTTGTTGAAGGCCGCCTGGCGACGGCGCGTGGCGTGGCGGAACTCCGCACGCTCCTCGTCGGTCGCCTCGCGGGGAGAGCACGCCGCTTCCAGGATGTTCGCGGCCTCGACGCTCGAGATGCTGACGAGGTACTTGCCGCCGATGTCCTGCAGGAACAGATCGTAGCCGAAGCGCGCCTCGTCGCTTCCCCACAGGTGGCAGAAGCAGGTGTCGGTCGGCATGCAGGAGATGCCCACGATGAGCGTGGCGTTGCGCCGCGCGGTGTAGTACGGGTCGGGGTACGCGCCGTCGCGGAACACCAGATCGAGGCTGTTCAGCGCGTTGATGTCGCAGGCGTGCGCGCCGAAGACCACGCGCCGCGGCACCTCCTCGACGAAGTCGGTGACGTCGTTGGCCTCGGTGTCGAAGGTGAGAAGCGTCTCGCGCACCGGCAAGAAGAGCTTTTTGAGCGGGGTGATGG
>CAKTSW010000126.1 GCA_934613165.1 uncultured Ellagibacter sp. | reverse complement strand
TCATGGGCACGGACGCCGTCGGCGCGTGGATCGTCCCCGGCATCATCCTGATCGCCACCGGCATCGTCTCCGTCGTCGCATTCGTGGGCGCGAAGAACAAGAAGAACGCCTAGGCGCCGCCAGCTCTGCGAAATCGCAGGCAAGCGCATCAAGGGGCCGCTCAACGGCGGCCCCTCATCCTTAAGGAGAACAACATGAGCTACGCAGATATCGTCATCAAAAGCTCCTCCATCTTCACCGCCGAGACCTTGGGCACCGTCGAAGGCGCCGTCGTCGTAAAAGGCAAGGAAATCGAACGCATCTGCTCGGCCGAAGAAGCCGAGCAGTTCATCGGACCGGACACGCAGATTCTCGAATGCGGCAACAGGCTCGTCTGCCCGGGCTTCAACGACGCCCATACCCACTTCATCCAAAACGGCGTCATGAAGGACCCGAGCTACACGCTTTCGCTTGAGGGAATCGCCGCGAAGGATGCGGTCCTTGAAACCATCAAGAAATTCGCCGACGAGCACCCGGACAACAAATGGATCGCCGGATGCGACTTCAACTTCGACGAATGGGGCGAAGACCCCACGAAGGAAATGCTCGACGAGGTCGTTCCCGACCGCCCGGCGTACTTCGCGTCGTGGGACATGCACGTCGGCTGGATGAACTCGAAGGCGCTCGAGGCGATCGGCTACACCAAAGACACCCCCGACCCCGAAGGCGGCGTCATCGTCCGCGACGAGGACGGCAACCCAACGGGCATCGGCAAGGAGCCGCCCGTGAACGACCCTGTTTGGGGCATGGCGAACCTCGCCGCGAACATGGACCGCGCACTCGGCAACGTCATATCCGAAGCACTGAGCTACGGCGTCACCGCGACGGGCTGCGTGTGGCCCTATGGCGGAATCCCTGAAGAGGACAACATCCGGGTATTCCGGGAATTCGAGCAAGCGGGAAAGCTCCCCCTTCGCGTGAGCTGCTTCCTCAAGATGGAACCGGGGCTTGAAAACCCCAAGAAGTACGAACCCCTCCTGCGCTCGGAGCATCTGCGCTTCGCCGGACTGAAGCAGATCACAGACGGCGTGTGCGAGGCCCATACCGGGTACCTCACCGAACCCTACGCCGACGACCCGACCACCTGCGGCGAGCCGGCCATCAAGTACGACGACCTGTACGCGATGGTCGAAGAGGCGGATGCGCACGGCTACCCCGTTCGCCTTCACGCCATCGGCAACGGTGCCGTGAAGCAGGCGCTCGACGTGTTCGAGGCCGTGCAGAAGAAGAACGGCTCGAAGCGCCTGCACAACACGATCGAGCACATCGAGACCTGCCGCCCCGAAGACATCGGAAGGTTCGCGGAACTCGGCGTCGTGCCCTCCATGCAGCCTATCCACGCCGTGCTCAACGTGGACGGGTACCCGCAGCTGCTCGGCGAGAAGTGGTGCCCCTGCATGTGGCCGATCAAGTCGATCATCGACACCGGGGCCGTCATGGCCTTCGGAACCGACGCCCCCGTTTGGAACCTCAACCCTATGGAGGGCATCTACGCCGCGATCACGCGCCAGCAACCGTGGGACGGCTACCCCGAAGGCGGCTTCGTCCCCGAGCAGCGCGTCACGGTGGCGCAGGCGCTGCAAGCCTACACCTACGGCGCCGCGTTCGCAGAGTCGTTCGAAAGCCGCATCGGCACGCTGCATGCGGGCAAGCTCGCCGACATCGTCGTGATGGACAGAAACCTCCTCGCCTCGACGCCCGACGAGATTCTCCACGCCAAGCCGCTCTACACCCTCATCGACGGCAAGATAGCCTACCAAGCCGAAGGCGCCGACCTGAGCAAGTAGATTCGCCCGGCAGAGTCGCGTCGCCAAGCTCGACAAGCGCTTTCCGCAGCATGGCTGCCATCCTCCCTCCGAAACGGCGGCCATGCTGTGAAGCAACCCGGTTTTCCGTTTATCCCCTTGGGAAAATCGACATCCTCCTCTTTGCGTCGCATGTTTCCGAACATGCGACGCACCCCCTAAAGAGCGGAGCCTTGGAACCGCTCGGAACAAAAGGCCGGTTGCAAGGGGGCTTACGCTCCCGAGAACTGAAAGGTGAGTCCATGATTGAACAATCGGATCTGCCGAAGTGGCGGCTTGTCCTCTCGCTCGCCGCGCTTTTCCTCTCGTCGATGTGCACCATGGGCGACCTCGTGGTGAGCCCCGTCGCCGCCGACGTTTATCGAGCGTTCGCGGACGCCCCGGAATGGCTCGTCAACCTCGGGATTACCGGGCCGGCGCTGTTCGGCCTTCCCTTCGGCCTTTTAACGGGCGTTCTCTGCGACAAGCTCGATAAGAAGAAGATCATGGTCGTCGGGTTCGCCCTTTTCGCGTTCTCGTCGGTCTTCGGAGCAGCTCACGAAAACGTCTGCTTCTTCGTGACGATGCGCCTTCTCGCGACAGGAGTCGGTTGGGGCATCACGAACACCGCGGCCCTTTCCATCCTCGCCGATTTGTTTCCCGACGAAACGGAGCATGGCAAATACGTCGGCTGGTACAACTCGGCGATGTCCGCCATCGGCGCGCTTCTCGCGTACGGCGCGGGCATCTTGGCGGCAGGGTCGTGGCAGAACGCCTACGCGATGTACCTCGTCGCGATTCCCGTCCTCGTCATGCTGGTGGCGTTTTTGCCGAGCTTTCCTCCCACGCGAAGCGTCGCGGCTCCGGTTCAGGAAGTCAAGGGCGCGTCGACGAGCTCCGTGGCGGCCCTTGCCCGCGGGCTGTTCCCCTTCCAAGAGCGCGACAAGGCGGCGCGGGGATGGTGGAAGGGACTTGCCGCATTGTCGGTTCAGGTATTCCTCGTCGCAACGCTTTACTTCGTCATTCTTTATCTTGTATCGCTCTACGTCGCCGACGCGGGCGTGGGCGACGAGGCGTTCTCCGGCATGCTCATGTCAATCATGACGATAGGGACGGCGTTGAGCTCCCTCGTCTTCGGGTTCTTCTACAAAAGGCTCAAAAGCAACGTCTACATCCCCGCGCTGTTCGCGATCGCGCTCGTCTTCCTCGCGCTTGCGAAGTTCCCCATCGCGCCCGTCATCGTGGCGGCTCTCTCGATCGCAGGGCTCGCCTGGCCGTTCTACTTCTGCTACTTCTACACCCGCTGCACCGAAATCGTCCCAGCGACGAAGCAGAGCACGGCCACGAGCATCGTCGCCGCGGCCGACGGGCTCGCCGTCACCGCAAGTTCGTTCCTGCTGACGGGGACGATCGCCGTGACAGGCGGAAACTGCCTGGACGCCTATCAGGTGTTCGGTTTCGCCATGATGGCGATAGCCGTCGCGTCTTCCCTGGCGGCGGTTGCCCGCGTGGCCAGAAGGAAAAGCCCGCTCGAATTCGAGACGACCCACACCCGCGTCAGGTAAGCTCGAATCGAGAGCGGGGCGCGCGAGCTCGCGCGCCCCGCTCCACCTGCCCGCGCGTTCGCGTCTTCCCTACGCCTCCGCCACGGCGCGCGCCATCTCGCGCACGTAGGCGGCCACGGGCTCCACCGCATCCGCCCCGTGCTCGGCGATCATCTTCACGATCGCGCTTCCCACGATCGCGCCGTCCGACACGGCCGCCATCTTGCGGACCTGATCAGGCGTCGAGATGCCGAAGCCCACCGCGCAGGGCACGCTCGGGTTCGCCTCGCGCACAAGCTCCACCATCCCGGCGACGTCGCCTTCGATGCTCGAGCGCACGCCCGTCACGCCGAGCGAGCTCACGCAGTACACGAACCCTTCCGCGTCGGCCGCGATCTCGCGCACGCGCCCCGCCGACGTCGGCGCGATGAGCGACACGAGCGCCAGCCCCCGCTCACGGCACGGCAGCGCGAACTCGGCCTTTTCCTCGAAGGGCACGTCGGGCAGGATGAGCGCGTCTGCGCCCACCTCCGCCATGCGGTCGCAGAACCGTTCGGTCCCGTACGAATACACCACGTTCGCGTACGTCATGAAGGCAAGCGGCACACTTGTCTTCTCGCGCACGCGCCGCACAAGCTCGAACACGTCGTCGGTGGTGACGCCGCCCGAAAGCGCGCGCAGGTTCGCCGCCTGGATGACCGGCCCCTCCGCGGTCGGGTCGGAAAACGGGATGCCGAGCTCGATCACGCCCGCACCGGCCTCGGCCATGGCCAACACCAGCTTCTCGGTCGTCTCGATGTCGGGGTCCCCGCAGGTGACGAACGGGATGAACGCCTTCTTGCCGCCCGTGAACGCCGCGGCGACGCGCGCCGCGCCCGTGCGGGCCGTGGTCTCGTTATTCATGGAGGTCCTCCCCTCGATAGCGGGCGATCGCGGCGCAGTCCTTGTCGCCGCGGCCCGAGATGTTGATCACCAGAACCTGGTCCTTCCCCATTTCAGGAGCCATCTTCTTCGCGTATGCCACCGCGTGCGCGCTCTCGATGGCGGGGATGATGCCCTCGGTGCGGCTCAGGTACTCGAACGCGTCGACCGCCTCGTCGTCGGTCACGGGAACGTACTCGGCGCGCCCCGTGTCGTGCAGCCATGCGTGCTCGGGCCCGATTCCCGGGTAGTCAAGCCCCGCCGAGATGGAGTACACCGGCGCGATCTGGCCGTACTCGTCCTGGCAGAAATAGCTCTTCATGCCGTGGAAGATGCCTAAGCGCCCCGTCGATATCGTCGCCGCCGTCTCGAACGTGTCGGCGCCGCGACCTGCGGCTTCGCACCCCACCAGACGCACCGACGGCTCGTCGATGAAGTGGTAGAACGCGCCGATCGCGTTCGAGCCGCCGCCCACGCACGCCACCACCGCGTCGGGCAGCTTCCCTTCCGCGGCGTACACCTGCTCCTTGATCTCGCGCGAGATGACCGCCTGGAAATCGCGCACGATCGTGGGGAACGGGTGCGGCCCCATAACCGACCCTAGGCAGTAATGCGTGTCGTCGATGCGGCTCGTCCACTCGCGGAAGGTCTCGCTCACCGCGTCCTTCAGCGTGCCCGTGCCGGAATCGACCGAGCGCACTTCCGAACCCAGAAGCCGCATCTTGTACACGTTGAGCGCCTGGCGCTCGATGTCTTCCTTGCCCATGAACACGACGCACTCCATGTCGAGCAGCGCAGCCGCGGTCGCGGTCGCCACGCCGTGCTGGCCCGCGCCCGTCTCGGCGATGAGCCGGGTCTTGCCCATCTTCTTGGCGAGCAGCGCCTGCCCGAGCACGTTGTTGATCTTGTGCGCGCCCGTGTGGTTCAAGTCCTCGCGCTTGAGGTAGATCTTCGCCCCGCCCAAGTCCTCGGTCATGCGGCGCGCGAAGTACAGCATGCTCGGACGCCCAGCGTAGTTGTTGAGCAGGTC
>CAKTSW010000125.1 GCA_934613165.1 uncultured Ellagibacter sp. | reverse complement strand
CCATAAGGTCGTGAAGCCCTCTTCGCCGTGGGCCCGCGGGTTCGACGACCACTTCTTCGCGCCGCACTCGCGCTACACCAACGTGCACGCCGCCGACATCGAAGCGAACCCCGAGCTCGAGATCATCGCCATTTCCGACGAGGCGGGCGTCTACATGGCCAAAAGCACCGACAGCCGCAACTTCTTCGTGTTCGGGCACCCCGAGTACGACCGCGAAACGCTCATGTGGGAATACGAGCGCGATTCGAAGGACCACCCCGAAGCCGCGCTTCCCAAGCACTACTTCCCCGACGACGACCCGACCCGACCCGTGCTGTCGACCTGGCGCGCGCATGCCCAGCTGCTCTACACCAACTGGCTCAACTACTACGTCTACCAGACGACGCCGTACGAGATCAACGCGATCGGCAACGAGGAAGACCACGATGAGTAGCGCGTCTTCCGAACGCAAGCGGCCAACCGCCGAAGAGCTGCTCGAGCAAGCGGCAAGCAAGCAACGAAAGCGTCTCGATCCGTGCATCCGCGCGGAGAACGAGGACGACGACGGGTACGACCCGTATTCCGACCGCCGGGAAACGACGCCGCTCTTCGAACGCGACCCTTGGACCTAAAGCCGGTCGAGAGCGCATCGTCGAGCATGCAAAGCGATAAGGGCCTCTGAACTGCCGCAACCGCAGCTCAGAGGCCCTTATCGTCGTTAGAGGAAGCCCGATTGCCCTATCAGGACGGCCCCTGCACATCCGCCGGGCCAGGAGCACGCGACGCGCCGCCGGGGCTGATGGTCATGCTCTCGAAGCGATTCGCCATGAAGTCGTCGTCGAAATAGGTTGCGTAGAATTCCTCGACCGGCGTTTCCGGCTCGTGCCCCGAAAGCCGCTCGTACCAGCAGTCGAGCGACTGGAGCGTCATGATGGCATTCGCGAGCATGAGCACCGTGCACACGGCGGTCACGGTGTAGCGCAGCTTCCAGGGAATGAGGTTCACGATATCGAGCATCTTCGGCAGAAGCGCCTTGATCCACAGCACGCCGAGCATGCCCCACATCGCCATGAACATGCCGTTGGTGCGCCCGTCGATCGACAGGAACGTTCCCGTGTAATCCCAGGCCACAGCACCGAACGCCATTTCCATGAACCAGCTGACGAAGAACTCGAACGCACCGCCGATAACCGCGCTCACCAAGAAGATGACGGGCAGCGGCTTGTCATGGAAGCGGTTGAGCGCCATGGTCATGAGCACCGCTCCGACGCCGTAGATCGGCGAGAACGGCCCGAACAGCATGCCCGCGCGGTCCTGGTATTCGCCGGGAACCACGACGATGAAGTGGTAGACGACCTCGATGATGAGCCCGAGGACGCTGCACACCACGAAGATCCAGAACACGTTGAAGAAATTGAGCGCGATGTAGCCGCGCCCCGTCTCGTCGAGTCCGAGCGTGCCCTCCTCGGCCTGGTCGCGGGTTTCCATATCGCGAAGCTTGCGCTGGAGCTGGCGTTCCTCGGCAAGAGAAGGGTCGACGTAACCCGAAATGAAGAACAGGGCGACGAGGATGGCGCAGTTCAAGAAAAGCGTTTCATGGATACCGCTCAGCATGATGCTGCACACGACCGCAACCGCATCGAGCGCCATGAGGACCTCGGCCGTGACGGCAGCGAACCGCCGCTTGTCGCGCAGAAGCCTGATTCCCAAAAGCACCGACACGACCGTCATGGCGAGAAGGGCCGCGACGAGAACGATGGTGACGATCACCGGCGTCATGGCTTCGTCGGCAAGCCCGCCCGAACGGGCGAGGCCGGCAAGCGCGATCGCGCTTAGAACCATCATCGGCAACGTCGCCACGCCGACGACGATGCACAGGATGCCGAACACCTTAAGCGCCACGGGGAGCTTCCGCTTCGGCCCGGAAACCGGTTCCGGCCCCGCTTGCCCGGCGTGCTGCTTTCCTTGGCTTTCGATGTCCTTTGCCATGCGTCCCCTTCGGTTCCATCGCGTACGTATCTTTATTATACGGGAGAACGCAGAAAGAGAACGAAACCGGACGGTGACAACTGCCGCCGAAGGGGCGCATCCACCCGCTCGGCTTTCTGGCCCCTCTCTACGCGGACTGCGCCAGCTTCACGAATTCGCCCGCATCGAGCTCGAGGAAGCTGCGCACCGTTCTGTCCGCAGCAGCCGAAAGCTCCTCGAACGTCCCCGACTCATCGCAATCGTAGACCGCAAGCGCATGGAACCCCGCGCGCTTCAGCGTGCCGATGGCGTACACGGCGTCTTCGAAGCCCCAGGTCATCGCGGCATCGGTTCCCATGAGGCTTTGCGCGCGCTCGTAAACGGCCGGCTCGCGCTTGGGTTTCCCCACGTCGTCGACGGACACGACCGCGTCGAGCAGGGGCAAAAACCCCGTGTGCTCAAGCCCCGCGCACAAGAACGCGACCGGGCTCGATGAAGCGACCGAGAGGCGCACGCCGCGCTCGGAAAGCCCTTGCACGAACGACAGGGCGCCCGGCCGCGCGACCGCGCGCGTGGAATAGTAGTTCAGCATGTACTCGTTCACCATGGCGACCACGTCGTCGGCCGAATCGCCGAGCCCGAACTTCTCATGGAAGAAACGCCCCGCTTCAGGCGTGGTGAGCGTCGTGAGCAAATCGCGGTCTACCTCGGTGAGCTCGCCGCCGGCGCGGTGCGCGAATTCCGATTCCATCTCGCGCCACACGCCCATGCTGTCGAGCAGCGTGCCGTCGCAGTCGAAGATGGCGCCTATCGTTTTTTCTTGCATCGAGATCCTTCCTATCCCCAGTTCCCGAAGATGAACCGCTGCACGTCCTGATTGACCATGATCAGGAAGAACCCGAGGAACAAGATCATGCCCGCGGCGCTTAGGTATCCCAAAACGCGCATGGAGACGTTCTTCTTCGTCAGCTTCTGGAACACCTCGATGACGAAGCGGCCTCCGTCGAGCGGCGGGATGGGAATGAGGTTCATGACGCCGAGCGACACCGACAGCATCGCCATGAAGAAGACGAACTCGAGCACACCGGCGTCGGCGTAGGTCTTCGACATGACCGCGATGCCCACGACCGACGTCGAGTTCGACACGACGTCTCCCGCCGTCTGCGGGTTGAACAGGCTCGCCACCATCTGGAACACCGTCGCGATGTAGGTGAACCCCGCCTCGATCGAGCGCAGCGGCGACACCGTCATATGCGTCACGTCGCCCGTTTGGGAGTTCGTGACGTCGACGCCCACGACCGAGTACACCAGCACGAACACGAGCACCGCGAACAGCAGGTTCACCGCGATTCCCGCAAGCAGGATAACCGTGCGCTTCCAGAACGGGAGGCTTCGATACTGCTGGCGGTACTCGCTTTCGAACAACCCGTGCTCGTCGTCGACCAGACGCGGCTGTCCGAGCTCGTAGGCAAGCGGCGCGGGGCGGCCCGCCTCCTCGGCGGCCTTGATCTCCTTCTTCGTCGGTCGGTACGCGGCAGCGCGGTACGTGTTGAACTCGTCTTTCTTGGTCGGGGCGGTGGCGCTTCCCCATTCGACCAGCTCATCGAGGGCCTCGAGCGCCTCGTCGTTGCCGATGTGGCAGTCGCTCGCGATGTCTTCCATGTTCGCCGTGCCGCGACGGTAGAGCGCTGCGAGCACCTTCTCCAGGTGAGGACTCATCTCGCCCGGCTCCATACCGCACACCTTCGCGTAGCCGCCCAAGGGGACGATGGTTATGCCGAAGCGCGTGCCTGCGCGCGTGAAGCCGATTCCCGGGCCGGGGAACCCGATCATGAACTCGGTCACGCGGACGCCGAACGCCCGCGACGCCAGGTAGTGCCCTCCTTCGTGGATGAGCACCAGAAACCCTAGAGCGATCGACACGTACACGACCATCAGGACGATATCCAGCAAAGCAGCTCCTTTTAAGGGGAAACGCGGCACTGCGAAGCCGCGGGATTCGAAATCGTATCGCGTTCAGTATAGGAAAAGAGCCGCTTTCCCCTCGTCTATTCGGGAAAAACCTACAACGTGAGCACCGCCTCGTTGCCGCATCGTTGTCGAACGGCCCCTCTTCGGCGCGGGCGAAGCGGAGCCGCGACGGGCTTGCGAGAGTCAGAAAGCGCTTTCGGGCAATCGGGTCGAATCCTTGTTGGAAGCGCGTTGGAATCCGTCGAGACCCCGCCGTTTCTCAACAGGCAACCTGCCGAGCGCGCGACGCACGCGAAGCCCCTGCCGCGCGCCCTCCTCCGCAAGGCTCCGCAGGTACCGTTGGGCTCCCTATGCGGGACCCAGCGCCCGCGAAACCAGCGACCGAGAAAGGAGCGCACATGGAGACCATCGGTACACGCCATCTTGGGAAGGAGGCTTGGCATGGGTAGAAACCACTCGCCAAGCGCGAACGCGCCCTCCCTCAAGGCGAAAGTCGCGCGAATCGCCGCGGCAGCACTGCTTGCAGTCGGCGTCGTCCCCGCCTGCGCGCTTGCGCCGGCAGACGTCGCCGTCGCGGCAAGCGGCACCGCGACCATCGAGTACATCCCCGAAGACGCCTTCACTCCTGAGGGCTTCAACTGGGGAATCAACTTCACCGACGTCCACATCGCCAAAGGGTTCACCGAGGAGTCGAACATCGCGCAGTTCTACCCGCGCGACTACGACGAGCTCGCGAAGCCCGGCGACCCGGGGTTCGCGGCGCGTATCGGCCGGTCGACCCCGAAGGGGAGCTTTGCGCTGCGCTATACCGGGGCCACGCACAAAGGCGACGTCGTCGATGCCGTCGTCACGCTCGCCGACTGGAACTACGTCGAGCCCATCATGTCGAACGGAGCAACCGGGTGGGACGAGTACTACGAGCGCGTCGATTACGACACCTTCCAGCCCGGCGTCTTCGTGAACACGAACTACCAGCGCCAAGGTTCCCTTATCGAGAACTTCAACTTCTATACCGTAGGGCTCACCGACCTCGTCGTGGAAGTCGAGTTCTTCTATTCCGGAACGAACGACCCCTACGAGATAAAAGGGCACGCAACCTGCATCGATCTCGACGTCGGCCAGAAGTTCGGGTTCGGCGGCGCAACCACGCTCGCGCAGGTCGTCGCAGAGAACGACTTCCTCTCGATCGACAGTGAGAAGAGGCTCGTCACCTCACCAAACTACCCATGCGGGGGCGTCGACGACCCGTACGGCGCCATCAGCGCCGACCCGAACGACCCGCTGTACAAGCTCGGTCTCGTGGGCGCCTACTTCGACACCACGGGGCAGCGGCGCGGCATGCCCTGCGAGCTCACGTTCGTGACGAGCTGGACGGGCATCGATTCGACGGCGCAGTCCTTCTTCGCCATGACGAAC
>CAKTSW010000124.1 GCA_934613165.1 uncultured Ellagibacter sp. | reverse complement strand
GCTACGAGCTTTTGTCCTGGTAGGAAACTCACAAGGTCGCGTGGCGAGGCATCGCGCCATCTTCATAAAGCGGGAGCCGGCCATGCGGTCGGCTCCCGCTTGTTTTCGGGAGCGGCGAAGCGCGCGCGATCCCCAGGGCGGCGACGCGCCCGCCTTACCCGATGCGCGCTCTTTTGCGATAGGCGCGCGGCGTTATGCCGTAGGCGCGCTTGAACGCGTCGGTGAACGCCCCTTGGTTGCGGTAGCCTGCGCTTCTGGCGATTCCCCCGATCTCGCGGCCCCCATCAAGGAGAAGGCGCCGGCCGTATTCCAGACGCTGCGCGCGGATGTAGCTTTGCGGGGTGTCCCCCTGCACGTTGCGAAACGCCGATATCATCTTCCCTTCGCTCACATGGGCGATGTCGCACAGCGTTTTCGTGCTGAGGTCGGACGATAGGTTGCCGTCGATGTAGGAGCAGATGCACTCGACGCAGTCCCTGTCGCTTATGCGCACGGCGTCGGCTGCCGAGTCCTTCTCGGGGATGCCGCTTGCCAGCAGCGCGAAGCATTCGATCACCTTGGCGTGGTAATACGCGTCGGCCACCGATGCGGCGGGGTAGGCGATGTCGAGCCCTCGAAGCGCCGAGGGCAGGCCGGGCACGCCGTCCGACGCGGTGAGCCGCGCGATGGCGCGGCGCAGTTTCCCCTCGTCGCAGCGCAAGGCGTCCGCATAGCGACGTATCGCTTTAGAGGCTATGGTGATCGACGCCGACGACAGCCGTTTGCCGGGCTCGAACGAGCTTATGTAAGGGCCGCCGCCCCAGTCGTGTCCCATGAGCTTGGAGTTGGACCCGGCGCACTCGGGCGAGCAATACTTGGGCATCGCATGCTCGTAGAGGCCGAACCCCAGGTAGGGAACGGTCTCTATGGCCGCTTCCACGGCGCGCCCGTACGTGATGTCCATCGACACGACGATGGTGTCGTTGTCCATGAGGTAGAACCAATAGGAGCCCCTGCCGTACCGGGGGTCGACGAACCACGTCTCGCCGACGCTTCGCACCAGGTCGGCCCGTCCGAATCCTCGCCCGAGCGCTTCCTTCGCGCACACGGTGTGCAGCTGCGAAAGCTGCGTGACGAACATGTCGTAAAGCGGGTTTTCCCGTCCTGCGGCATGGCTTCCGGTTGATTTTTCGGTAGAACTTGAATTCTTTTCGGTGTCGTTTTCCATCTTCCCGTTTCGTCTTTCGCATCGCTTTACGGAGCCCTATTTTAGCGTGAAGAAGTTACATATGACTAACTAATAGGAAGAAGGACGAAAACCGCATGGCTCTTTCGATGGATGCGCCTTTGCCCTTGAGCGCGGCAGCGCAGGCGCGGCCCTCGGCGCCTGCCGACCCCGCCAACTCCGCGCCGCGCCATCTCGACCCGCGCGTGTCGCTTGCGGTGCTGGCGGCGATCAACGTGCAGATGGCGCTCACGCAAAGCCTGTTCGCCGAGATGGGCGTTTTGGCGCTTACCGTCGCCGTGATGGCGTATTGCCGCCGTTTTTCCGCGATTGCGCGCTGGCTTGCCTTCTATGCGCTGTTCGCCGTGGCGGCGCAGCTGTTCGTGGCGAGCGGGAACACCTTGCTTTCGCCCTTCGCGGCGTCGCTTCTCATGTACCGCCACGTTCTGCCCGCCTTCATGTTCGCTTTCAACATGATCGCGACCACGCGTTTGGGCGAGCTCGCCTGCGCGCTGCAGGCGATGCGCGTTCCCGCGAACGCGTCGGTCGCCGTGTGCGTGGCGTTCCGCTTCCTTCCCACCATGGGCCGCGAATTCTCCGCCGTCGCCGACGCGATGAAGACGCGCGGCATCGCGCTCACGCCGAAATCGGTGGTGTGCCATCCCGCCCAGACCGCCGAGCACTTCCTCGTTCCCGTGATCGCGCGTTTGGGTCAGATCGCCGACGAGCTGGGGAACGCGGTCGTCGTCCGCGGCGTGGGGGCGAGCGCGCACCGCACCTCGTATTACCGCTTGAGGGCATGCGCGGTCGACGCCGCATGCCTCCTCGCCGCGCTGGCGCTTCTGGCGTTTGCCGTTTGCCTGAGAACGGGGGTGCTCTGATGAGGGAAAACGCCGCCACGCCGCCCGCTTCGCCCTATGCCATCGAGCTCGACGGCTGCACGTTTCGTTACAAGGGCGCTTCCCGCTCGTCGCTTCGCGGCGTCTCGCTGAAGATACCCCGCGGCCAATGCGTTGTCGTGACCGGGCAGTCGGGGTGCGGCAAGACGACGCTCACGCGCCTCGTCAACGCTCTTATCCCGCTTATGTACGAAGGCGATCTTCAAGGCGAGGCGCGTGTTGCGGGAAAGCCCGTTTCCTCGTGGACGATGGGCGAGCTTTCCGCGCACGTCGGGTCGGTGTTCCAGAACCCGCGCAGCCAGTTCGTCAACCTCGACGTGACCTCGGAAATCGCCTTCGGATGCGAGAATCTCGGAATCGCTCGCGAGGAGATGGTCGAACGTGTGGCGCAGGCGGCGTCGGCGCTCGATATCGAGCGCTTGCTCGGGCGCGGCACCGAGGCGCTTTCCGGCGGGCAGAAGCAGTCGGTCATCCTGGCGTCGGCCTATGCGGTGCACCCCGACGTGTTCGTGCTCGACGAGCCGACCGCGTCGCTCGACGTGCACGCGATGCGGTCCCTTGCGCGAACGGTTGCGCTTCTGAAGAGCCAGGGGAAGACTGTGCTTGTCTCCGAGCATCGTCTGTGGTGGCTTGACGGCATCGCGGACCGCTACGTGGTTTTAAACGACGGCGCGGTTGCGGGCGACTGGGCGGCAGGGGAATTTCTCGCGCTGCCGTACGAAACGAGAAGCGGCATGGGGCTGCGCGCCGCCTCTCTCGCGGAAATCGACTCGTCTGTGGCGGTGCGGCCCGCAGGCGATACGACCGATCCGGCTGTTTCCGGCTCGCTTTCCTGCGAGGAACCCGTCGTGCGCATGAACGGCGTGGGCGTTGGCTACCGCGGCGCGCCGGTGGTCTTGGACGGGCTCGACTTCGACCTTGCCCCGGGTCGTGTGGTCGGCATCGTCGGGCGCAACGGGGCCGGGAAAACGACGCTCGCCCGCTGCATGGCCGGCCTTCTCAAGGAGAAGGCGGGATCGATCGAGGTCGACGGCGTGCCGCTTCGCGCAAGGAAACGCGCGGGGCGCGTGTACCTGGTTATGCAAGAGCCGGGATACCAGCTGTTCAGCAGCACGGTCGACGACGAGCTCGCCAGCGCGTGCCGCGCGGAAGACGGTCTGGGCAACGAGGAGCGAATCGCGCAAATGAAGGCCGCGCTTGCCCTTGAGGGCCTGGCCGACAGGCACCCGCTCTCCCTTTCGGGCGGGGAGCGCCAGCGGCTCTCCATCGCGGCCGGTTTGCTCTCTCGCGCCCGCGCCATGGTTTTCGACGAGCCCACGAGCGGCTTGGACTATCGCAACATGCGTCGGATAGATGCCCAGATCGCGCGCATGCGCGATGCGGGCGTCGGCATCTGCGTCGTCTCGCACGATTACGAGTTCCTCTGCTCGACATGCGACGAGATCGCCCTGGTCGAAGGCAGGCGCATCGCCGAGCGCTTCCCCTTGAACGTGGCAACACTTCCGAAGTTGAAGCTCAATTTCGGGTTTGCGGAAATGCAGTAGCAAGAGAAAGGTTTCACAATGGAAAACAAAGCAACGATCGGTTCCGTCGCGAAAGAGCGCGCGGGCTTGAACCCGAAGGACTTCGTCTTCATCGCCGTGTTCGGCATCCTTTTGTTCCTGGTGTTCATGGCGTTCTCGATCGTCTTCAGCATGAACGCCAACCTCTGCTGGTTCACCCATACGGTGGGGGCCTTGTTCGCCGGCACGGTGTTCATGTACCTGGCTTACCGCGTCCCGAAGCGCGGCGCGATCGCCATCATGGGCGTCGTCGTGGGCGCGGTCGGCCTTCTGATGGGCATGTTCTGGAGCGGGCCTGTCGGCATCGTCGTCGGCGGCATCGTGGCCGAGCTTATCGCGGGCGATCCGCGAAAGCGCACGAAGACCAAGCTCGTCTGCGCTTTCGCCGCGTTCACGTTCTGCTTCTGGCTGGGGCAGATCTCGCTCATCCTCATGATGGGCGAGGCCTACGCCGAGATGTGCGTCCAGGCCGGCATGACCCTCGAATACGGTCAAACGCTCGTTAATTCGATCTTGAGCCCGATGGGCGTCGTTACCGGCGTCGCCACCATCGCCGGCGGCCTCGTCGGCGGCTTCGTCGGGACCAAGGTGTTCTCGAAGCATTTCGCCAAGCTCGGCATGTAGGGTTTCGACCGGGAGGTAAAAAGGGCGATGAGCCGAAACGACGGCGCCCCAGCGGCTGGGGTGGGAAAGGGCGAGGGGAAAGAACGCCCCGCCAAGAAGAAAAACGCGATTCTCGAGCTTTTGGGGTTCGCCGGCAAGCGGCGGGTCTTGGCGTGGGCGGGGTGCGGCCTTTCGGTGCTGAATGCCGCGCTCACCGTGATGCCCCTCGTATGCGTGTGGTTCGTGGTTCGCGACTTGATTTCGGTGTACCCGAACTGGGATGAGGCGTCATCGGCCGCGATGTGGGCCGTGCTTGCCGTGGTGTTCGCCGTGCTGGGCATCGTCGTGTACTTCGGCGCGCTCATGGCCTCGCATCTGGCGGCCTTCCGCATTGCGGCGAACATGCGCAAGGCGATGGTGCGCCACGTGGCGCGAATCCCGATAGGGTATTTCAGCGCGCACTCGTCGGGGGAGATGCGCCGCGTGATCGACGGGTGCGCGGGTCAGACCGAGGATCTCATCTCCCATAAACTGCCCGATTTCGTCGGCTCTTTCGCCACCCCGGCGATCTTCCTCGTCGTGGCGTTTCTGTTCGACTGGAGGATGGGGCTTCTGTGCCTCGTCCCCATCGCCGTCTCCTTCGCCGCGATGTGGTGGATGATGGGCCGCGAGGACGCGAAGGGCGGTCGCCATTTCATGGAGCTTTACCAGGCGGCCCTCATGCGCATGAGCGCCGCGGCCACCGAATACGTCCGCGGCATACCCGTGGTGAAGGTGTTCCAACAGACGGTGCTCTCGTTCAAGGCGTTCCACGAGGCGATCATCGACTATCGCGACATGGCGACGAACTACACCGAGTATTGCCGACGGCCACAGGTTGTGCAGCTGGTCGCGATCAACTCGACCTTCGCGGTGCTCGTGCCCGCGGGCATCGCGCTTGCGGCCGCCGCGCCTGATTTCCCGGCCTTCCTGACCGACTTTCTGTTCTACGCGTTCTTCTCGGCGATGACGACCACGATGATGTCGAAGGTCATGTACTCGTCGGAGGCTGTCATGATCGCAGAAGAC
>CAKTSW010000123.1 GCA_934613165.1 uncultured Ellagibacter sp. | reverse complement strand
CGTCCAAGTCGCCGTAGGTGCGCGCACGGGCGGGGCAGCACGCCACGCACATGGGCGCGTCTCCCCGATCGGTGCGTTCCTTGCAGAGCGTGCACTTCTCGGCCACGCCCTTAGGGCGCACGGGCACAGCGGCGTCACCCCAGTTCGCGCCCGTGGAACGGGACGGCTCGCCCCAATTGAAGACGCGCGCGTTGTAGGGGCAGGCGGCCATGCACATGCGGCAGCCGATGCACTTGTCGTAGTCGATTTCCACGCGACCCTTTTCGTCCTTATAGGTGGCGCCCGTGGGACACACGCGCTGGCACGCGGCGTTGTCGCAATGCTGGCACGCGAGCGGCAGGTAGGTGCGCGTGAGGTTGGGGTAGGTTCCCTCGGCGCCGTCGATCACGTCGACGCCTTCGGTGAGGATGCGGTTCCACAGCATCCCGTCGGGCACGTTGTTCTGCATCTTGCAGGCGTTTGCGCAGGTGTGGCAGCCGACGCAGCGCCCTTTGTCGATAACGATAGCCAATCGTGTCATGAGAGCGCTCCTTTACGCCTTGCGGATTTCAACGAGCGTGTCCGAGAACGGGATCACGGGGCCTTGCATGAGCTGGTAGCCGCGGTCGGTCATCGTGTCGTTGGTGACGGACTGCATGTTGCCCTTCGCGATGTAGTCGGCCGTGGAGCCTTCCATAAGGCGCGCCGAGCCCGGGCGGATGGAGGGGTTGCCGGCCACGCGCACGTTGAAGCTGCCGCGATCGTTGAACACCTCGACCGTGTCGCCCGTTTCAAGCCCGCGGGTAGCAAGCTCGTCGGGGTTCACCTCGATGGTGGGCTCCATGTACTGCTGGATCCACAGCGCGTCGTTGAACTGGTTGTGGATGTGGAAGCGCGTGCGGACGTTCGCGAGCTGCAGCGGGTAGGTTGCGCGCAGCGCGCTGTCGGACCCGATTTCGGTACACGGTTCCCACATGGGAAGCGCCTGGCCGAACTCGGTGAGCCCGTCGTAGTAGACGTCCATGCGACCCGAGGTGGTGGCGTATTCGCAGTCGGTGAACGCGCGGCGGGTTTCCGCGGCGTTTTGAAGCGGCCACACAGCCCCCGCCTCGGAAAGCGCGTCGAGCGTGATGGAGCTCACGTACGGGTCTTCGGACGTGGCGAGGATGGCGCGCGAAAGCTCGATGCCGTCGGCGGGAAGCACGTCGTCGGCGATGCCCATGCGACGGGCGATTTCGCGCTCGATCCACAGGTCGGTCTTCGCCTCGAACAAGGGGTCGATGACCTTTTCCTGCAGAACGATCTGGTTGTAGCCCACCTTCACGTTGCCGAAGTCGGAGTCGAGCTCGAAGCGCGTCGTGGTGGGGAGCACGTAGTCGGCCCACTTCGCGCCTTCGGTGAAGTACGCGTCGATCGACACGATGAGGTCGAGCGAGCGCGCCCAGTCCTCGGTCTTCGACATGTTCGCGAAGTGCTGCGCCACCATGTCGCCGCAGAAGATGGCGGCGCGCACGTTGTTCTTCTTGGTGGGCATGTCGTAGGCGGCGACGGCGGCCTCGGCGCTGGCGGCGTATTCGGCGGGAAGCGCCCAGGCGCCGAGCGTGCCGGTCTGGCCGGACCAGGTGCCTCCGACGTAGACGCCCACGCCCGCGCCCGGCTTGCTGATGTTGCCGGTAAGGGCGACGAGCAGCGCGGCCGCATGACCTGCGATATCGGCGTTCGTCATCTTGTCGTTGCCGCCCCAGCCGAGCGCCAGGCTCGACGGGCCCTTTGCGTACTCGCGGGCAAGCTCGCGGATCTTGTCTTCGGGGATGCCGGTGATGCCCGCCGCCCATGCGGCCGTGTAGGACGCGTAGGCTTCGACCATGATGTCGTGCACCGTGCGCGCGGCGGCGCCGGCGACGGTCGCCGTGCCGGAAAGCGCCGGGGTCGCGACCGCGGTATAAGAAGCGGCGGCACCGGTCGCAGGGTCGATCACGAAGAAGGGGTTGACGCTGCCCTTCTCGGGCTCTTCCGCGGATTCGTCGACCGCGTGGTCGCGGATGAGCTTGCCCGTCGCCGTATCGACGAGGAACGGCAGGCTCGTGTGCTCGGCCATGAACTGCTCATCGGCGAGCCCCTCTTCGAGGATGACCGAGATCATGCCCAAGAACAGCGCGGCGTCGGTGCCGGGCTCGATGGGCACCCATTCGTCGGACTTCGAGGCGGTGGTGGAGAAATGCGGGTCGACCGTGACCATCTTCGCGCCGGCTTCCTTCGCCTCGAAGAACAGGCGGACCTGGGGAAGCGTCGACTCGCAGAAGTTCGACCCGACGGTGAGCACCATGCGGGAATCGACCCAGTCGCGCGGGTCGGCGGTGGAGGTGGCATAGCCGCCGCCGTAGCCGATCGCAGGATCGAGGCCGTTTCCGATGCCGACGTCGATGCCGGTGAACCCGCCGCCGCGAGCGCCCAGAAGCGCCGCCAGGTTCGCGGAGTTCACTTCCGACGACGTCATGACCATGACCGCGTCCTTGCCGCTTTCGGCCTGGATGCGCTTGATGCCATCGGTGATGGCGTCGAGCGCCTCATCCCAGCTGACCTGGGTGAACTCGTTCGATCCGCGCTCGCCCGTGCGCTTGAGCGGCGTTTGGATGCGCCCTGCGCCGTAGATATGCTGGACCTCGGAGATGCCCTTCAGGCAGATGGTGCGGTAGCGGTCGTCGGTGCTTGCGGAATTCGGCTCGACAAGCACCATGCGGCCGTCGCGCACGGTGCACTTCAGCGGGCACATGCCGCCGCAATGCGACTGATGGTAGGTGCAGGCGGTGTATTCGGCCGGCTGTTGGTCGGCTTCGGCGGTACGCGGCACAAGCCAGCTTCCCGTTTGGGTCATGCTCGCCGCTCCGGCAAGCCCGAGCGTGGCAGCCGTGGCGCCTGCGCCCTTGAGAAAGCTTCTGCGGGAAAAGCCGTTTTTCAGGCCCGTCGCTTCTGACATTTCCCCTCCTTCGTTGTGGTGGGGCATTTGCCTTCTCGCGCTTTCCTCATCGCAAGCGCTCGCGCAGAACACGCCCCCTCGCGCCGTTTGGCGGCGCTTTTCGTCTTGTCACGGGAATCGGCCGAATCCGTTGTCGAACACTATACGAAATTATCCTATGACAATCAAGATTGTCATAGGATAATTTTGATTGTTTGCTCCCGTTGGGATATGTTCCCGTAACGAACCGGGACGATAAGGGGCCGAAGTGCGCGCTTTTCCTCTTCGGGGAAACGTTTGGCGAACGAAATGGAGGCAGGAAGGCGGATAGGCAAGCCCACCGAGGAGCCCCGCCCTACCGCGCGCCCTTCCCTTTGATGGCGTCCTTCGCGGCGTCGCCCAAAACGTCGCCGAAGCCTTCGGAGAAACTCGAAGGCACGACGACGGTGCCGCCGGTTTCGCGCACGCTTTCGTAGAGGAGATGCATCGCGCGCAGGCGCAGCGCCGCGTCGTTGTCGGCGTAGACCTCCCCCATCTCCGCGATCATCTCGGCGATGTCGGCCTCGGCCTCCATGAGGGTGATGCGGGCGCGTTTTCGCTGCTCGGCCTGGGCTTCGAGCGACATCGTGTCCTGAAGCTCCTTCGGCATGATGATGTCGCGCACCTCGACCGAAAGCACCGTGATGCCCCACGGCGCGACCTTTTCCTCGAGCACGCCTTTGAGTTCGCGATCGAGCTGTTCGCGGCGGATGGCCACCTCGGCCGCGCCCGCGCGCCCGATCGCGTCGCGCAGGGCGGTCTGCGCGGCAAGCTCGACGGCGCGGGAGAAGTCGCCCACTTCGGTGCACGCGGCCTTCGCGTCCCACACTACCCAGAACAGCACCGCGTTCACGTTGAGCGGCACCAGGTCGGCCGAAAGCGTTTCCTCGGCGTCGAACGCCGTGGTGCGCACGCGGCAATCGACGCGCAGCGCGTTCTGCTCGATGACGGGGATCGTCCAGTACAGCCCCGGGCCCGACACGCGGTTGAACTTCCCCAGGCGCAAGACGACGACTTTTTCCCACTGCTGCGCGATGTGCACCGACGAGGCGGCGATAAGGGCGACTGCCAAGGCAGCTGCGATATGCCCGACGCCGATCGGCGGCACGAGCCACGACGAGACGAGCAGCACCACGGCGAACGCGACGGCGAACAGCGCGACGGTGAAGAGCACCGGCCCGAAGCCCGACGTTCGCTCGCCTACCGGGTCGGCCCCGCTATCGGGGACGATGCCCCGGTTTACCTGCGTTTTCTCCGGCACGGGGGCGCCAGCGCCTTTCGATCCGAACCCAAAAGCCATGACGATTCGCCTTCCCTTTCCGCCTGCTACGCGCCGCGGACGCCCGCCGGTGCCGGGGCGTTCACGTCGACCTTCACGATGCGCGCGCTACCCTGCTGCACGCCGTCGCCGCCTTCCGAGCTCTTCGCGTGCTGGATGCGCCCGAGCATGCAGCGGCGCACGTCGTCGAGCGACATGCCCAAGCCCCGGCACGCCGTGATGCAGTCGTCGACGATCACGTCGGCCTCGGGCATCGAGGAGGCGTCGCCCGCATCGGCCGCGATGCCGCGCACAAACACGCCGCGCCCGCGCGTCGATTCGAGGAACCCATCGGACACGAGGCTCAAGTAGGCCTTGTTCACGGTGTTGTAGTTGATGGATATCTCGGAGGCGAGCCCGCGCACCGTGGGCAGCTGGTCGCCCGGCTGGAAATACCCCGAGTCGATGAGGTAGACGAGGCGCTGGCGAAGCTGCGCCCAAAGCGGCACGTCGGACGACTCGTCGACCTCGAACGTGAACGACTTCTTCTGTCCCATCGTTTCCTCCTAGATAGACCCCGCAAGCGCCGCATGCGGCTGCATGCCGGCGCCGACGATGCAATACCTCATGACGAACCCGCCCACCAGCACGCATGCCATCGCGAAGAGCGCGGGAAAGGGCGACGTCGCACGCGAGCGGCGGCGGGCGCGCGACGCGGCCACATCGAACACGAACGGCACGATGAGCCCCGCCCCGACGAAGAGCGCCCAGAACGCCCAGGCGTCGGGCCCGAAGACGAGCAGACCGCCCGCCGCTTCGCGCACCTGGTCGGTCGCCGTTTGCCCCGCAGGCGACGTCGCCCGTACGACGAACGCCGCGAGCACCGCGCCCTCGATCACGATCGCCGCGGCGTCAACGCACTCGAGGGCGCTCATGAGGCCCGAGAACGAGCGAGACGCGCCCGAGAGGTGCGCCGCGATGATCGCGAGCGCGAGCCCGCAGGAAAGCGACGAGAGCGTGAACAGCGCGGGGAGCAGCGGCGTCGACCACAACGGAACCGCCTGCAAGTCCGAGAGCATGAGCCCCGTGTAGAGCGCGGTCGCC
>CAKTSW010000122.1 GCA_934613165.1 uncultured Ellagibacter sp. | reverse complement strand
GTCACCCCCGACATCGCGGCGGCGATCGGCAGCGGCAACAACTCGGTCGCGCGCGTGGTGCGCAAACCGCGCGTCGCCTTCATCCCCACGGGCAACGAACTCGTTCCCGCGGGCGTGCCGCTCGACCCCACGCGCGTGGGGCAATTCGCGGCGCGTGGGCGCAACTTCGAGACGAACAGCCTGCTCGTTCGCGCGAAGACGGAAGCGTGGGGCGGGCAGTTCGTCCCCTTCGACATCGTGTGCGACGAGAAGCCCGCGATCGAAGACGCCATCAAGCGCGCCTGCGAAGTCGCCGACATCGTCGTTCTGAACGCGGGGTCGTCGAAGGGCTCGGACGATTGGTCGTGCGAGGTTATGGAGGAGATGGGCGAGGTCATCTGCCACCAGACCAACCATGGGCCGGGTCATCACAGCTCCTACGCCGTCGTCGATGGCACGCCCATCGTGGGGATTTCGGGTCCCTCGGGCGGCGCGTCGTTCACGCTCGACTTCTACCTGCGCCCGCTCGTTCGCGCGTACCTGGGGCTCGATCCGGTCGTTGCCAAGGTGCCGGCGCGCCTGGCGGAAGACTTCCCCAAGCCGAAGCACGGGCCCGGCGCGGGCAAGTCCGAAAAGCCTGCGGGCGAGGTACGGCCTGCCGAACATCCCGACCATGAGCCTGGGAAGCCCGAGTTCTACGGCATTCGCCCGCTTGTCGTCCGCGTGGGTGCGGACGGCATGCTCGAGGCGCATCCGGTCGACGGGCGCCCGGGGTCTGCGGCCGCCCGATCGGCGAACGCGTACTGCATGGTGGGCATGGGCCCCGACGTGAAGCCTCCCGCGGCGGGCGACGTCGTTATGGTCGAATTCAAGTAGCGGCGGCAATCTGGGCACGCAAGGATCGGTCGAGGGGCGAGCGCGTTCGCCCCTCGATTGCACTTCGGGGCGCCTTCCCGTTTCGCTGTCGCGGCATGGCGCGGTGCTATACTTGATGCAAAGGCGTTATGCCGATGCGAATGCTTCGACGAAGGGAGCAAGTTATGGCTATGAACAAGATCCTCGCTGCGGTCGACGCGACCGAAGGCGGTCGCCGCGCGCTCGACTTGGCGGTTGAAGTCACCGACGGCAACGAGAATGCCCAGGTGGACGTCGTGTACGTGGTTCCCATCCCGCTGCTCGACGATTCCCAGATGACGAGCTTCCGCTCGATTCTCGACATGATGATGGACGACGGCAAGAAGCTGCTCGAAGAGGCCATCGGCGCGCACGAGGAAGCGGCCGACCGCCTGAACCCGATGCTCATCACCGGCACCAACCCGGCGTCCGAGATCATCAAGCAGGCGAACAAGGACGGCTACGACCTGGTCGTCATCGGCAGCCGTGGCCTGTCCGGCATGAAGGAATACGTCGGCAGCGTGAGCCACAAGGTGATCCACGGGTCCGACGTTCCGGTGCTGATCGCCAAATAGCCCGGTAAACCACGTCAAAACCCCTGCGAGAAGGAGCGCCCACGTGAGCGAAACCAACTGCGAGCAGGGCGGCAATGAGAAGGAGCGCGTGCGCAGAAACGCGCTCCTTCTTTTCAGCAAGCCGCCCATCCCCGGCCTTGTGAAGACGCGCCTCACGGTGCTGAAAGACGGTGTCTTCCAACCCGACGTCGCCTCGGGCCTTTACCATTGCATGCTCTTCGACGTGGTCGAGATCTGCTGCGCCGCGATGGCCGACCTGGAACGCGAAAGCGCCGAACGCGCGCGCAAGGCAGCCACCGAAGGCCGCGAGATCGTGCGCGACGAGTACGAGATGGTCATTTCCACCACGCCCGCGAAGAACGTCGCGGTGATGGAGAAGCTGTTCGCGGACGCGGGAACGTGGCCGCGCGAAATAACCTTCCTCGCAGACGAGGGCGCGAGCTTCGACGAGCACTACAACCACGCCTTCAGCCAAGTGTGGCAACGCGGGGCCGACTGCATCCTTTCCATGGGAGCCGACATGCCCGCGCTCACGAAGAAGGACGTGCGCGCGGGGTTCGAGGCGCTGCATAAGCTGGAGGACGAGCCGGCCGGCGGCATCGTTCTTGCCCCCGACCAGGAAATGGGCGTGTCGGTGATCGGCTGGACGCGGAAAACCGAGTTCGATCATTCGGGCGTTTTCTACAACCAGGAAGGGCTCACTGTGCTGCCCGCCTACATTGACAAGGCGCGCAAGGCGGGCCTGCCCGCGTTGTGGCTGCCGCCCATCCCCGACGTCGACACGATGGCCGACCTCACGCACAACATCACGCTTGTGGAGGCGCTCAACTACTGCGCGCAATACGACGACATCACGCCGCCGTGGCGCACCGCCAACGCGCTTCGCGAAATGGGATGGGACGAAGTGCGCGTTCCGCCGAACGACCTGCACGACCCGCGCGAGGAAATCGATAAATAGGAAACCGAGGCGAGGGGGAGTTTTCTTTTGTCTCCCATCTCGCCCTAAAGACAGCGAGAGCCTTCCTGGCGGATGCGGGGCGCGTGAAAGGGTTTCGAAGCGTACTTTGGTACGCGAGAAAACCTTGGAACGCGTATCCGCGCCGCCAGAGCCTCGCGCAGCGTCGGCTCATTCCGACGGCCGTCAAGCCGTCGGATCCACCAGCTCCCAGAACGCCACCGCGCTCGCCGCGGCGACGTTGAGCGAGTCGACGTCGTGGTACATGGGAATCTTCACCGTGTAGTCGCAGCGGGCGATCGTGGCTTTCGACAGCCCGTCTCCCTCGGTGCCGAGCACCAAGGCGAGCTTGTCGCATGCCTTGAGGCGCGCATCGCGCAGGCTCACCGAGTCGTCCGAAAGCGCCATCGCCGCGGTGGTGAACCCGAGGTCGTGCAGAAGGGGGATTCCGTCGCAGGACCAGTTGCGCGCCTCCTCGCCGATGCGGGTCCAGGGAATCTGGAACACCGTGCCCATCGACACGCGCACAGCGCGCCGGTACAGCGGGTCGTAGCATGCGGGCGTCACGAGGACGGCGTCGATGCCGAGCGCCGCGGCCGATCGGAAGATGGCGCCGACGTTGGTGTGGTTCGTGATGTCCTCCAAAACGGCGATGCGCCGCGCGCCCTTGCACGCCTCGGCGACCGAAAGCGGACGCGGGCGCCGAAACGCCCCGAGCGCGCCGCGCGTGAGCTCGTAGCCGCAGAGCTTGGCAAGTTCCTCGCGCGGCGCCACGAACACGGGGATGTCGGGGTTCGCCTGCTTTGCCTGCGCGATGACGCCCGCCATGGGCTCGAGCCATTTTTCTTCCATGAGCAGCGATAACGGCTCCATCCCGCCTGCAAGCGCTCGCTCGATTACCTTGCCCGATTCGGCGATGAAGATGCCCTTTTCGGGTTCGAGCTTGCAGCGCAGCTGCGCTTCGGTAAGGCGTGCGTACGCGTCGAGGCGCGCGTCTTCGAGAGTGTCGGCTCGGATGATCATGCTAAATCCCCCTCGGTGCGCGGCAGGGCGGAAGCGTCTTGCCTCCTGCCGGATCTGCTTTCCCTGCGTCGGGCCGTTCGCGATCGGGCTCATCGGCGTTTTGACATGCGTGCGCGTTCCGCTCGGCCTCGATGGCGCGCGCGACATCGCCCACGACGTCTTCGGCGTGCGCGAGGCCGTGGCGTTCGAATTCGCTTGCGCTCATGATCTGCGCGCCGACGGCTTGCATGTCGGCAAGGTTCGCACGCTGCACCGACGGCGAGGGCGCGGCGGTTGCGTCTTCGAGCACGATGACGTTGTAGTTCAGCGAAAGCGCGTCGTAGCAGGTGGAGCGCACGCAGTTCGCGGTGTTCGTGCCGGCAAGCACGACGGTGTCCCTGCCCTCGCGCGAAAGCAGCTCGTCAAGGGGCGTGCCGAAGAACGCGGAGAAGCGCGGCTTCACCATGACGCGATCGCCGTCGGCGGGCGTGAGCAAGTCGGGCCAGTTGAGCGACCCGGCGTCGTCGCAGGCGGTCGACAGCGGCTTGCCGCTGGCAACCCATGCGCTGTAGCGGCATGGCTCGACGTCGCTTCCGTCGGCCTGGTAGGCGCGCCTTACATGGAAGATGGCGATGCCGCGGGCCCGTGCGCTGTCGAGCGCCCGCGCGCACGCGGGGACGATGCCCTTCGCGCCGGCGACGCACAGCGCCGAGGTGGGCTCGATGAAGCCGTTCTGCATGTCGATGAGCAGCAGCGCGGCTCGTGAAGGTTCTATCATATGCTTCGCTTTCGAAAGTGGTGGTACGGTAGAAGTATAGCGTTCGCCTGCGCCTGCGTCTGCGCGCCCCGGGAAGCGGGCGCAGGCGAACGGCGGCTCGGCTGCTCTTTTTCCCATACGGTAACGATTTCGAGAGTATGATGTAGAGGCTGCGCGAGCGTGCTAACCTTGGGGTCTCGGCAGCGAAGGGGAAAGGCTTCCATGGCTTTGAATCACGACAATCGCGCAAAGGCGCACGGCGCGCCGGCCGCATCGGCGCTCGAGCGCTTTTCCAATCCGCAAGAGCATCCCGCGTTCGACCAGTTCGTCGCCACTATCTCGGCGCTGCGGGCGCCCGACGGCTGCCCGTGGGACCGCGAACAGACGCATGAATCCATCGCCCACAACGTGATTGAAGAGGCCTACGAGGCGGTCGACGCCATCGAGGCGGGCGATGTCGCTCACACGCGCGAGGAACTCGGCGACGTGCTTTTGCAGGTGGTGCTGCAAAGCCAGATCGCCGCCGACGCCGGCGAGTTCACTATCGACGACGTGTGCACCGACGTGAACGAGAAGATGGTTCGCCGCCACCCGCACGTGTTCGGCGATGCGCGCGCGAAGAGCGCTTCCGAGGTCCTCGACGTGTGGGACAAGGTCAAGCTGGCCGAGAAGGCCGCCGCCGATGCCGACGCCGATGCGGCGAGTGAGGCGCGCCCCGGCTTGCTCGACGGCGTCCCCGCGAGCTTTCCCGCGCTCATGCAGGCGCAGAAGATCTCGCGCAAGGCGGCTGCGGCCGGCTTCGAATGGGACACGCCCGAAGACGTGTGGGCGCAGGTCGATGAGGCGCGCGCCGAGCTTAGCGCGGCGTACGCCGCGGCCCCGAAGGCACCGGGCGGCAAGATGGACGCGAGCGCTGATGCGGGCGAGGGTTCGGACGCCGAAGCCCTTGTTTCCGCCGCGGAAATGGAGTTCGGCGACGTCCTCTTCTCCCTGGTGAACGTCGGGCGGCGCATGGGGATCGACGCGGAAAGCGCGCTTCGGGCCTCGTGTCGCAAATTCCGCGCGCGTTGGGCGGCGATGGAGGCCCTGGCCGCGGCCGAGGGACGCCGCATCGAGGATTATTCAACCGCAGAGCAAAACGCCCTTTGGGCGAAGGTGAAAGGCGAATAGGATCATG
>CAKTSW010000121.1 GCA_934613165.1 uncultured Ellagibacter sp. | reverse complement strand
AAGCAACTAGGCGCGCGCATCAAAGCGCTGCGGGAGCAGCAGGGGCTGTCTCAGCGTAAGCTTGCGTTGATGATCGGCTCGAATCAGACGCATCTCTGGCAAATCGAAAACGGCATGGTCAATGTAGGTCTCGACATCCTGTGCCGCTTGGCCGATGCGCTCGAGGTGAACGTCGGCGACCTGATCGACTTTTAGCTGGCATGCATGGGAAAGCGGGGAAGCCGGTTGGATAAGCCGACTTCCCCGCTTTCGTCTTAATCCGTCAACGTGTTGCTCAGGTCGTAGTTCTTCTTATAAAACTCGCCGCTTACATCCGAGTACATTCGGTAATTATCGGACATCGCATCGGAATAGCTGCGGTAGAGGTTCTTCATTCCGTCAGAGTATTGGCGGTAAAACGAACTGCTTTCATCGGAGAGTTCGCTATAGTTCACCGCGCCATATGCTTCCTTCAATGCGCCGTCGTAGTAGGTTTCGTACAGCTCTTTGAAATCGTCCTCGTAAACCTCTTGGTAGAATCCCCTGAATGCGTCTTCGTATACCGTGCGGTACCAGGCTTTCATGCCATCGTCCAAGTATCTCGAATCTTCCGCCTGTCCCTTTTCCGCTAACGCGAGGAAGTATCGCTTTGAGTTTTCTTCCGTGCGTGCGAACAGGTCGTCCGTGGCTTTCTGCGTAGCCTCGTACCAGTTTGCCACAGAATCCTTATTCCCTTTGTAGCTTTCATAGGTGTTGCCGGCGGCTGTTTTGGTTGCCGCCAGGCTGTCGGCGATGGTTTTCTCGGTTGCTTCGAAATCCGCTGTGATCTCATCGAGGATTTCTTCTGGCGAGGCATTTTTGTTTTGCGCCGATGCGCTTTCGGCGGGGCTCTGCTGTTGGGCCTCGTCTGCGGTGCTGCTTGTTTGCGAGGGCGTTCCGCATCCGAACAGCGCCAACCCGCATGCGAGCGCCAGTGAAATAGCCGTTGTCCTCATTGCCGTCTTCATCGCATTCATCCTTTCGTGTCCTTTTACTGAATCGAGTCCTTAATATGCTTGCTTGCTCCCGGACCGAGCCACAATTCGAACGCGAGGTCCATGCCAGGCGCGTCAAGCGCGAAAACGATTGCCTGACGAGCATCTGAGTGAGTGGGAAAGTCGCCGCTTGCGTGCAAGTCATCGATGGTTCTGGCGAATATCCTGCGCGCAGCGTTTCGGAGCGCGTCGGCGCTAGGGGCATCGTCTTCCCGTCGCGCTTTCGACATCGGCACCGTGAGCCAGCCTGCGGGCAATTCGCATAGATGGCGCACGAGCCATTCGCTTCTCTCTGCCGACGGGTCGTCCACCTGCTGCTTTTCGGCTGCGATGTGTCGGCGCTCGAAGGCGGCTTCTCCAATTCGCAAGGTCAGCTCGTGCTCGACAATCTCGCCCAAGTCTTGCGAATGGTCGCCTTCCCTGCATGCTTTCAAGAGGGCGATTGCGGAAAGCCTGCATCCCGACAGGCTCTCAAGCTGTTCCTCTATTCGCGCTTCATATGCATCGAGGGCGTTAAGCGCATCGAACGTGCCGGCGTCTCGCTTGGCTTGAAACGTCTTGCTGATTTCAGGCAGGCTCATCCCCGACTGCTTCTCGAACCGAACGAGAAACAGCATTGCGATGTCGGCGGTGCTGTAACTGCGGCGTCCCCAAGAGCTGTCTTGGGGTTCGAGAATTCCCATGCCTCCTTTCCCCTGGTAGCAGCAGCGTTGAATGTCGCGACGTGACAGGCCGATCAGATGCTCGACCTCCGAAATGGTCCATCCGCCTTGGGCGTGCGCGTTTTTCATGTGACTCCCTCCTTTCGTCAAGCAAATCTGTTCAACGCTTGAACAGCAAGAAGGTGCCGGTTGGGATTGTTTTCGGGCTGTCATTCGATTCGTCCTCTCATGTAACGATTTCGCGCGTAAAGCGCCTTCGTGAGAGGGCGTGTAAATTCTGCGAGACGTGATGGTCGGCGGCTGTGGATTGCGTCAAGCGAGCGAAAGCCTGCGCATTTGAACCAAATTGTCTTCCGACAATTGAATCGACGGCATACTGTAAAAAATCGTTACAGATATAGACTAAAACTGATAAAATCTCTTACAGATTCATGGAGGTGAACGATGAACGATCAAAATGCCACGATCAAAATGCTCATAGAGGACTTTCATGCCACGGTTCTTCCAGCGCATCTGCAGCGCATGGTCGATCGCGATTTGGATCTCGGCAAGCCTTTCGAGCCGGCGCCGGGCAACTTGGTTAAAGTCGTGGTCGGAATGCGTCGTTCGGGGAAAACATACCGTTTGTTTCAGCAGATTCGCGATTTGCTTGACTTCGGGGTGCCTCCTGATCGTATCTGCTACTTCAATTTCGACGATGACAGGTTGCGTCCTTTCGATGCTGGCCTGATCGACAGAGTGGTCGAATCGTTTTTCGAGATGCATCCTGACAGTCGAACGAATGGCGCGTACCTGTTTTTCGACGAGATTCAGGAGGTTCCTCATTGGGATATTACGGCGCGGCACATTGTCGATACGGAGAAGGCGACAGTGTACGTTACGGGCTCTTCGTCGAAGATGCTGTCCAGCGATGTGGCGACGGAGTTTCGCGGTCGCTCGATCGCCTACGAGTTGCTTCCGTTCAGCTTCGGCGAGTATGCGCGTTTCCATGGGGTTGACTGCGACGGGATGGCTGTCGATGCATACGGCAAAGAACGTGCATCGGCTCTGAAAAATGCATGTCGTCGTTATTTGGTGCAAGGTGGATTTCCCGGCGTGCAGCAGCTGAACGACAACGAGCGAGTGGCAGTGCTGCAAAGCTATGCGCAATTCACGGTTTCAAGGGACGTCGTTGAGCGCTATGGTTTCTCAAACGCCGCCTACGCGCAGAATCTCGCGCGGATTTCCCTTGCGGCGAGCGCGCGGGACTTTTCAATCAGCAAGGTCGACAACATGAGCAAAAATGCTGGTTACACGCCTGGTCGGGCGAAGATCGCCGCGATGCTCGATGCTTTCGAGGATGCGCACATGCTTTATCAGGTGTATGAATTCTCGCACTCCTCGCAAAAAGTCCGGCTCGGTGGGTTCAAGCTGTATGCTGAGGACCCTGGATTGCTTTGCGCCCTTTCGCCCGCTACGAACGATGGTTTGACTCGGGCGCTCGAAACGGCGGTTTACCTTGAAATGAGGCGGAGATCGTCTGCGCGTATAGGGTCGATTGCCCTGCTGAAGCTGAAATCAGGTAAAGAAGTCGACTTCATCGAAGGCGATGAGGCGTTCGGCGTAGCGTACGAACTCGTTCAGGTATCGCTGAGCATGGAAGATGAGTCGACCAAACGTCGCGAGATATCGGCGTTGCGAGAGGCTATGGCGAGATTCGACAGCAAAGAAGGCGCTATCGTGACACTTGATGAGGAGGGGGAAGTTGCAGTTGAAGAGGGATCGATCCGCATGATTCCCGCCTGGAAGTGGCTACTGAGTTCGGATAAATAGACTAGCCTGCATGCGCCCAGTTGCGTGCAATCTCGATGCGGCCTATGTGCTCGATGCGGCGTTTCGCTGGGGCGTTCGTTTCTTTGTCGCGAATAGCGCCGCCTGAACCGTTACAATACGAGCGATTCCATTCATTCGTTCCCGATGCTTTTTGGAGTGGTATGCCCAACTTCGCCAAGCCTTTGAACCGCGTGCTCTTTCTTTTGTGCGTTATCGTGACGGGCGCCGTCGCGGGCGCATTCGTGTGGGCGTTCTTCTTCCTCATGAACCTCGGGATATCCTTCTTTTGGGACACGCTTCCTCGTATGATCGGCGCCGCGGCCGACGTATACCTGCCGGGGCTCGCAAGCGGCCCGTTCGGTTTTCTGCCCTATCCGCTTCTCGTGTGCGTGGCGGGCGGGCTTGTCATCGGGTGCTTCGACAAGAAAACCGGTGCGCGCCCCGAAGAGCTCGACGTTGTCATGGGCAAGGTGAAGCGCGACGGGCGCTACGGCTACGACGGCATCGGAAAGCTCTCGATTGCGGCGCTCCTGCCGATTCTGTTCGGCGGCTCGATCGGTCCCGAGGCGGGGCTTACCGGAGTGATCGCGGGGCTGTGCACGTGGGTTGGCGACCGCATGCGCCGCTTCGGTGCCGACTTCCGCGCGCTCACCACCGTCGGCACGCAGGCGGCCCTGACGGCGCTGTTCACGGCACCCCTGTACGGCTTCGTCGCCCCACTCGCCGGCACTGCCGACGCCGCGCCGAACGGCACGGGCGAAATCGACCTGAAGCTCCCGCGCGCGCAGAAGACCTTCGTGTACCTGTGCGCGATCGTCGGCGCGCTCGGCGCGTTTCTGCTGCTCGGTGATTTGTTCGGCGGCGGCATGGGCCTTCCGCGCTTCTCGGGGATGGAAGTCGGCGCGCTTGAAGCCGCGCTTGTCGTGCCGCTGTCGCTTGCGGGATGCGCGGCGGGTTGGGCGTTCCACGCGTCAACGTGCGCGTCGGACGCGCTTTCGCGGCGCATGGGCGAGCGGCCCGTTGCCAAGGCGGTGCTCGCCGGCGTCGTGCTCGCGCTCTGCGGCATGGTGCTGCCCTACACCATGTTCGCCGGCGAGTCGCAAACGCATATGCTCATGGAAGGGTATGCGGCCATCCCCGCGGTCGCGCTCATCGCGACCGGCCTCGTGAAGGCGGCGCTCACGCCGTTCTGCATCCAGATGGGCTGGCGTGGCGGGCACTTCTTCCCGCTCATATTCGCGGGCGTGAGCTTAGGGTACGGGTTCGCCCTTCTGTCGGGTGCCGACCCGGTCGCCTGCGTGGCCGTCTGCACCGCGGCGTGCATGGGCGCCGTCATGCGTCAGCCCGTCATGGCCGCGCTGCTCCTCATCATGTGCTTCCCCGTGAAGGGCGTGGTCGTCATGATCGCCGCCGCTGCCATCGGCTCGGCGATCCCCCTGCCGCGCGCGCTTCGCGCCCAAAAGGAAGGGAAGGCTGCCCGTGATTAACTTCCGCATGCTCCTCGACGTGCTCAAGCATTCCGGGTTCGGCCCCATCACCTGCGTGTTCGCGGTGGCGTTTCTCGTCTGCTCATGCGCGGTGTGGCTTGCCGACCCGCAGAACCTCAGCTTCGGCGATGGGGCGTGGTTCTCGTTCGAGGTCGTGTCGACCATCGGGTTCGGCGACGTGAACGCGGCCGGGCCCGTCGCGCGCGTGGCGGCGGTGGTGCTAAGCGTCCTCAGCATCTTCTACATCGCGCTTCTCACCGGCGTCGTGGTGAGCTACTGCACCACTGCCATCAAGACCCGCGAGGAGGGCACCCTCGCCAACTTCACGGCGAACCTCGAGCGGCTCGACGAGATGACGCCCGAGGAGCTCGCCGCGTTCTCCG
>CAKTSW010000120.1 GCA_934613165.1 uncultured Ellagibacter sp. | reverse complement strand
ACGCGCGACTACTTCAAGCGCCTCGACGCCGCGAACGGCGACGAGGACAACCTCGCCCCGCGCGACACGTCGGACGATTGGAAAGCGGAAGAAGCGACCGCGTAAGCCGGAAGCGGCGTGCGCGCGGGAAACGCGCACGCACGCCACCGCGCAGGCGGGCCGATTTGCCGAAAGGCATCTCGGCCCGCCTTTTTCTTTCCCATAATGATTCTTCGATAGCGAAGCGACGAAGAAGGCAGATTTCCATGACCGACCGGACCGACCGGCAAACACCCGCTGAAGAGAAGCCGCGCGTCCCCGCGAAGGGACAAGGCGACGCGCGCTCCAAGCAGACCGACCGCCTGGGAACCGAGCGCATCGGCAAGCTGCTGCTCGAGTTCTCCATCCCCGCCATCGTGAGCATGGTGTTCAACACGCTCTACAACGTGGTCGACACGGTGTTTCTGGGGCAGGCCTACGCCGACGGCTCGGGCGTCGCCGTGACGACGCTCGCCCTCCCCGTGATGACGATCCTCATGGGATTCTCGATGGTGGCGGGCCAAGGCGGAAACGCCCTCGCCGCCATACAGCTCGGCAAGGGTGAGAAAGACCAGGTCGAAAAGACGCTCGGCAACTCCGCGGCGCTTCTCGTGGGCATCGCCGCCGTCATCGCCATTCTGGCCGGCGTGCTGATCGACCCCATACTCGCCGGCATCGGCACCACTGACGAGCTCTGGGACAAGACGAAGACGTTCATCCAGATCATCTGCTTCGGCTTCGTGTTCCAGTCGCTCGGCATGGGCCTCAACAACTTCCTGCGCACGGCGGGCAAGCCGAACCTGGCGCTCGGGACCATGGTGTTCGGGACGGTGATGTGCATCGTCTTCAACTACCTGTTCGTCATCGTCATGGGCTTCGGCGTGGCCGGCAGCGCAAGTGCGACCATCTTGGGACAGGCGCTTGGCATGGTTCCCGTGCTCTGGCACTTCGCGTTCAGCAGGAACGCGGCGTTCCGCCTGCGCCTTCGCTGCTGCAAACCCGACTTCAAGCTGATGGGGAACATCCTCACCCTCGGCATCGCGTCGTTCGTGATGCAGGTCGCCGCCACCCTGGTGGGCATCGTGTTGAACCACGTGGTGAACCTCTACGGGGCGACCGACCCCATCGGCACGACCGCCGCACTCGCAGCCATCGGCGTCGCCCAGAAAGCGACGAGTTTCGCGTTCACCCCGCTCGTCGGCCTCATCATGGGCGCGCAGCCCATCATCGGGTTCAACTACGGCGCGAAGCTGTGGCAGCGCGTCCTCGACACGCTGAAATGGGCGAGCGTCACCGGCGTGTGCATCGGGGCGTTCTTCTTCGCGCTCGCGCAGATCATCCCCGTGCCGATCGTGAGCCTCTTCGGCGTTTCCGGCGACCTGGAGGATTTCGCCGTGTTCGCGCTGCGCGTCTACGTCATATTCCTCGCGCCCGTCGGCTTCCAGATCGTCGGGTCGAGCTACTTCCAATCGAGCGGGCAGCCGATGAAAGCGGCCATCTTAGAAATGACGCGGCAGATCATCTTCCTCATCCCGCTGTACCTGCTTCTGCCGCCGGCGCTCACGGCCGTCTTCGGGCTGACCGGGCTCGAGGGCGTCATCATCTGCGTGCCCGTGTCGGATGCGCTTTCGGTCTGCGTGACGAGCTGTTTTGTCGCAAAGGAGGTGCGCAAGCTCCGCCGCCTGCGCGACGGGGAGCGCCTCGCGTAAACAAAAGGCGGAAGGCAAGGCCCAACGCCGCGCGCGAAGCCTTATCTCCCGCCTCATCCGCCGCGGATGCACTTGCGCGCTTCGCGACGGGGCATTCTTTCCCTTTTTCCCTTACGCCTCGGGAACGACGTCCTTGAGCGCGTCGGCGACTTTGCGCGCCGCGGCGGTGATGGAGAGGTCATCGACGTTCACCGTGATCTCGGCGTACTTCTCGTAGAGCGGCTTGCGCTCGTCGTAGAGGTCGCGCAGGCTCATGCCCACGCCGTTCTTCAAAACGACGCCGCGTTCCTGCAGGTCAGACAAGCGATGCTTCAGCTCGTCGTAGGAAATCTGCAGATACACGATATGTCCGATTTCGGACAGGTGGCGCATCGCCTCGTCGGAGTAGACGGCCGAGCCGCCCGTCGCCACGACGGAACGCTCCGCCTCGAGGTCGCTTAGGACCTGGTTCTCGACGGCGATGAAGCCTTCGGGGCCGCATGCGTCGAGAAGCTTCTGCAGCGTCTTGTCGCACTGGTTCTGGATAACCAAGTCGGCATCGATGAAGTTGTAGCCGACGATTTTCGCTAGGACGATGCCAAGCGTTGACTTGCCGGCGCCCGGCATGCCGATTAGGACGATGTTGTTTTTCTCCGACATGGTCTCTCCTTCAACGGTAGCGTTTCGCTGATTACTATAGCAGCAAAGATAAGGACGAAGCCTATGACAAGGCGCAACGTCATCTGCTCGCCATAGAGCAGAATGGAGAACAGCACGCCGAACACCGATTCAAGGCTTAAGAGGAGAGACGCCTGCGCGGGCGGCACGTGGGCGAGCGAGACGTTCTGGATTCCGAACGCCACGACCGATGCGAACACCGCGAGGAACAGGATCTGCCCGATGACCCCCGGCGTGAACGCCGCCATGCCGGGAAACGCTTCCGTCGCAGCGCCTACGCCAAGGCCAAGCAAGCCTTCGGCGATGAACTGGAACACCGTGAGCACGAGCGCGTCGCACGTGCGCGAGAACTTCGACACGAGAACGATGTGGACGGCGAACACGACCGCGCACCCGAGCGTGAGCCCCTCTCCCAGCCCGATCGAGAGCGTCTCGCCCGACCCGCTGACCGACACGAGCCAGATGCCCCCGATGGCGAGCACCGCCGCGCCGACGTTGAAGACCGTGGGGCGCTTGTGAGCCACGACCCACCAGGCGAACGGCACGATGACGCAGTACGTGGCGGTCAGAAACGCGTTGATGCCGGGCGTGGTGTGCTGAAGGCCGAGCGTCTGAAGCCAGAAGGCGAGGAAGTCGAACACGCCCAGGACCGCGCCGTACGCAAGCGCGCGGCGGGAGAAATATTTCCTCACGCGCCGCGCGAGCACGACAAACAGGAGAATGCCCGCAAACGTGAACCTGATTCCCAGAAGCCATGCAGGGGGAAGCACCTCCACCGCATCTTTCATGACGACGAAACTGAAGCCCCAGATAACCGTCGCCAACACGATAAGCGCCTTGTATCCCCACGTGGGAATGCGTGCCATACGCCGAACCTCGTCCTTTCTTCCCGGCGCGCAAGAAAATGAGGGCCCGCCTTTACGAGCGGGCCCTCGCGTCTTCACGTCATCCGCTTTCGTTTAATTCCTGCCGAAGCCGCCGCCCGTCGCGCCGGCTTCCTCGAGGCGCGCCTTCTCCTCGCGCGCCGCCGCAAGCGCGGCGATGAGGCAATCGTTTATCGCAGAGGCGCAGGCGGAGCGTTTGACGCGCGCGAGGGCCGATTGCGACTTCGTCTCGTACCAGGCCTTCCATGCTAACGGTTGGCTCGAGCCCCGAGCACCGACGGCGCAATCGGCCACCCCGAATTCGTAGGCGAACGGCAGAAGCTCGCCCCATTCTCCTTCGGTGAGGTTCGCGCCGTCGCGGGAAGTCGGCAGGTCGCGCAGCCAGTTGCGCAGCCCCTTGCAGCGGGAAACGAGGTTGTTGCCCTCGACGGTTCGGCGCGGCAGGTAGTTCGCCACCATCGCGAGGACGGCCGCCGTGGGAATCATGATGGCGAGCGCCGTGGCGTTGCCCATCGCGAGCCACGCAACGACGCCGGCTAAAGCGACCACGCCCGCAACGACGAGCACGGCTTTCTGGAGCCGCTTTCCCTCGGGTTCGAAGAAGTCGCGCGCATCACAGATACGGCCGAGTTGCGCTTGCCATGCCCTCATCGCGTCGATGAAAGCGTCGGGGCGAGCAACGGCCGAGCTTTCGATGTCCTCGAGCGTGAGCCCGTCGCCGAGCGCGCTGCGCCCCATGACGAGTTCGAGCGCCGACGATTCGAGCGGCGTGAGTTCGCCCGTCGGCGCGCCGAAGGTCACCGAGAGGCGCCATGTGGGAGACTCCCCGTCAAGCGGTTCGATGGCAATCACGCCTTTGTGGGCAAGGCGCATGATCGTCGCCGTTAGATCGCGCATGTCCTCATGGTTCCACCGCCACAACCGCCCGGCAACGGCCGGTTCGAGCCCGGTTTCGGGGACTTCGCGGTAGTACCCTTCCGTGAAGTCGGAGGGGTGCTCCCTGCCGAAGCGAAGGTACAGCGCAGCCGCCGCGATAAGCAGCAGCGCGCACAAAGCGCACATGACCACGAAGGCGGTGTAGACGCTTTGCTGTTGGAAACTCCAAGAGTCGGTCCATGTTTTCTCTTCCGCAACCGCGTAATCCAAACGCGCGGTGGCGCGGTTGGCGAGCATCTTCTTGCCGTCGAGGTGAGTAAGCCAGGAAGGCGGGAACAGGACGTGCGCCGTCGCGTACTGTCTCGCCTGGACCACGTCGGCGTGAAGCGTGACGGTTCCGGCCGAATCGACCGACACCGTGCCGTCCTTCGGGCCGTGCCCCCACGCACGCACCGTGTCGTTCGGCGTGACGACCTCGCCTTGCGCAACGGGAAGCGATATCGTCGCCGTCACGTTCCGCGACACGACGGGCCATTCGAGCGCGACGTAGGTCCAGTACACCTCGGAAACGTCCTTGTAGGCGATAACCGCGTCTTCGATGACGTAATCGAGCTCAATGACCACACGCGCGTCCGTCACCTGGGGAAACACATAGAGCGCATTCTTCGCGCCGTCGTAGGAATACGCCGCGTCGTCGGGACCGCCGCCATCGCGCCACTTCGTCGAGAACACGGTGCTCGCAAGCGTCGTCCAGTCGCCGACGACGTTGCCCTCATCGTCGACAGGCGCCACGCGAACCCCATCGACCTTGACCGACGCGGTGGAGGAAAGCCCCGTGAAAGCCCATGTAACCGCTTCGGAACTGCCGGTGAACTCGAAGATTCTGTCTTCCGTCACGCGATACGAGCCGTCGGTTTCGACCTGCATGGATATATCGGTCTTGGGACAGGTATAGGAAGAGGACGCGAACGCGCGCGCAGGGAAGGCGAAGGAGAACACGAACGCAAGGCAGCACGCGAGAATCGCGCACGCAGCGCCGATTGCCGCGAACTGCTTCGGATTCGACAGGTCGGCACACGGCGCTGTGCATGCGCGGCCATCGACCGTTCGCCGGCATCCTCTCATTTTTCCCACCAGCTAGCTCCTTGCATCTTTTTACCGTTCACGGTATCATAGCAAACCGCACCTATTATAAGTGGAGAAGTGACCGAGAGG